>USFU01000118.1 GCA_900554135.1 uncultured Collinsella sp.
AGGACAACGATGTAGCCCTTGCCGTCGTAGTAGAAATGATCCTCGGTGTAGTTATCGTCATCGTCGATGTTGTCTTCGGACACAGAGTCCATATCCGGCTTTGCCGTCTTAATTGCCTGCTTGGCCTCGCTCTTGAGGGTATCGAACGAGAGCCCGTGCTGCGCAAGCGAGTCCTCGAGCGAAACCTGCTCACCCGTCTTGAGGTTGTAGTACGCCGACCTCGTCATCCGTTCCGATCGATACGGAGGTTGATAGCTGTCGGTAAACGTGCGCACACAGGCAATATCGCCATCGATCGAGACGATCTCGGCGGTATACATCATGGTCACGCGGCTGTCCTCGTCATCCATCGAGGCCTGCTTGCTCGCATCGAGCGTATCCGCAACGAGCTGGACCATATCCTTGTTAAACTTGGCGACGCCAACGCCCTGGCCCTTCACCTGGGGATAGGTCCACGTTGCCGTGATCTGGCACGTGTCATCGGGGGACGGGTCCAGCGGGCCTTCGCCAACCGCAGCCGTAAAGTTGACATCCTGCGTGGCAGAGACGGCCTCGTAGCTCGCCTGCGCATCGTCGCCGGCATCCTTCGACTTCAGCTGCTCCAGCGTCGTGGCCACCGTGCCAATGGTGCTGTTAACCGAGCTCTCGTCGGCATACAAGAAACCAATACCGCCCAAAGAGGCAGAACCAACTTCATTCGGGGCAACAAGGTCGGTTATGGCTTTGAATGACTTGCCGTCGTAGCCAATGAATTTAACTTGGTATTCGTGAGCAGAAGGACCACTTTCGCCAGAGAGATCGCTTTGCTTAATTGCTGTCCCATGGTCATACCACTGCGAAAAACCAATCTTGCCCTCGTATTCATCAAGCCAGACAGACACACACGCCTCCTGATGAGATACGTTTACCTCTGGCGTGTAGACCTTCTCAATCTCGCCATTCTTATACGCCCAGACCTCAAGATGCGCAGCGGCTGCGTTATCTCCACGGTCCACCGGTTCATCGGAATACTCAATCAGCAGCTCATCTTGACCATCGCCATCAAAGTCAATGAGCTTGGCGTAAGCGACACCCTGGGCTCCATGCGCATATTCATCGAATTCGACAGCCTCGCCCTCGCCGTACTTCTTTTGGTACTCGAGGATCTTATCGGTGAACAGCTCGTTTGCCGTCTTTACCGCCGCCTTGGCAGAGGCCTTGGCCTCCTTCTTGGACTGCGTGAGCTCAACGTTCTTGGGGGCGTCGGAACCTTCCTTGGTATAGTCGACCTTCATGGTGGTCGTGCTCTTCTTTTTGCCCTTGCCCGAGGTGATGGTCATCTGGTACTTCTGATCGGGCAGTTCGCCAAAGTCCTCCATGGCAAAGCCGTCCTCGCCATCGACCTTGATGGTATAGCTCTTGCCCTTGCCGTTCGCAGGCGCCAGCTCGACGGTATAGCTGCTGAGCTTTTTGCCCTTGCTGTTCTTGGGCAGCACTTTGGTCTCGCACGCACAGACAACATAGCCCTTGCCGCCCGAAGTCACCTCGGACGACGAGCCGATGCGCGGCACGATAACGATGGCGGCGACAATGGCAACAACGGCCACACCGCCGACAACGGCAGCGACGATACGGCCCTTGTGTCTGGGCTTCTTGGGCTGCGGCGCCGGAGCAAACGGCTGAGCGGCCTCGGCAGGCTCGGTCATGGGCTCCTCATAACGAGGCTGCGCCGCCATATGAGCCGGGGCACCCTGAGGAGCGTGCTGCCCCGCAGGAGCAGTCATCGGCTCATCCCCTACCGGAAACGCCACAGGCTCCGCCTGGTCCTCGGCTCCGCCCACACGAGCGCCGCAACTCGTACAAAACGTGGAGCCGTCGGGTATTTGAGCTCCGCACTTGGTGCAATACATCGCATCTCCCGTCTCTCGTCGCAGCCGCAATGCGCCCGCGCAGTTCTTCCAACTACACCGTACGAGAAAAATCCCCATTCTTGTTGCGCAACATTGCCGCCACGTCCAAAACTATGCCGGTTTACTACGATAAATCGCCCGAACCTGAGCACGCTACTTTACTAGAAAACAAAACCGCAGGTAGACGAATCGGTCATTATCGGAAAATCCAGATATGGTCGAGGTATACCGATTCATCGTAGTAAACCGGCATAGTTTTGGACGAACAACCCCATACGGATAGCCTCATTGACCCAACAGCCGCAAAATGATCCGTTTCCCCCATCCCCTTGGGATCAAAAAAGCCCCGCCGGGCCTTGGTTGGCGCGGCGGGGCGGGCAAGCGGCTATGAGCAGCAGACTTAGAACAGGCCGGTGATGTTGCCGTCGTTGTCGACGTCGATGTTCTCTGCCGCGGGCACCTTGGGCAGGCCCGGCATGGTCAGAACGCTGCCGGTCAGCGCGACCACAAAGTGGGCACCGGCGGAAACCTTGAGCTCGCGCACGGTGATGCGGAAACCCTCGGGAGCGCCCAGCGCCTTGGCGTTGTCGCTAAAGCTGTACTGCGTCTTGGCCACGCACACCGGCAGGTTGCCAAAGCCGTTCTCGCGCAGCTCGGCGAGCTGGCGCTTGGCAGCCGGCGTAAAGTCGACACCGTCGGCGCGGTAGATCTTGGTGGCAACGGCCTCGAGGGCGTCGGCCACATCGGCGCCGTCCTCGTAGGCAAACTTGAGCTCGCTCGGCTGCTCGATCAGGCGCATGACCTCATCGGCCAGGTCGAGCGCGCCCTCGCCTCCCTTGGCCCAGACCTCGGACAGCTTAACGTTGACACCGAGCTTCTGGCACTCGGACTCGATGAGCTCGAGTTCGGCCTCGGTGTCCGTCGGGAAGCGGTTAATGGCGACCACGCAGGGCAGACCGTAGACATTCTGAATGTTGTCGACGTGGCGCAGCAGGTTGGGCATGCCGACCTTGAGGGCCTCGAGGTTCTCCTCGTTGAGGTCGGCCTTGGCAACACCGCCGTTGTACTTGAGCGCGCGGGCGGTTGCGACGACCACGACGGCGCTGGGACGAATGCCAGTCATGCGGCACTTGATGTCGAGGAACTTCTCGGCACCCAGGTCGGCACCGAAACCAGCCTCGGTAATCGCGACGTCGCCAAAGCGCATGGCCATGCGGGTGGCCATGATGGAGTTGCAGCCGTGGGCAATATTGGCGAAGGGACCGCCGTGGACAAACGCAGGCGTACCCTCGAGCGTCTGCACCAGATTGGGCTTGAGCGCGTCCTTGAGCAGGGCCGCCATGGCACCCTGAGCCTTAAGGTCACGGGCGCGGACGGGCTCGCCGGCATAGCTGTAGCCGACGACGATCTCGCCCAGGCGCTCCTTGAGGTCATTGATGCTCGTGGACAGGCACAGGATTGCCATGACCTCGGAGGCAACGGTGATGTCGAAGCCATCCTCGCGCGGTACTCCCTGGGCCTTGCCGCCAATGCCGTCGATAACATGGCGCAGCTGACGGTCGTTCATGTCGACAACGCGTTTCCAGGTGATGCGCTTAACGTCGATGCCGAGCTGGTTGCCCTGCTGAATATGGTTGTCGAGCATGGCTGCCAGCAGGTTGTTGGCGGCACCGATGGCATGGAAGTCGCCGGTAAAGTGCAGGTTGATGTCCTCCATGGGAATGACCTGAGCCCAACCGCCACCGGCGGCACCGCCCTTCACGCCAAACACGGGACCGAGCGAAGGCTCGCGCAGGGCCACGGCGCTCTTGACGCCGCGACGACGCAGGCCGTCGGCCAGGCCGATGGTCGTGGTGGTCTTGCCCTCGCCTGCGGGCGTGGGATTGATAGCGGTCACGAGGACAAGCTTGGCCTGGTGATCAGTTGGCTCGTTGAGCAGGGAATAGTCGACCTTTGCCTTGTCAAAGCCGTACGGAATCAGATGCTTAACGTCGACGCCGGCGTTCTTGGCCACCTCGGTAATAGGCAGCGGCGTAACAGAACGTGCGATTTCGATGTCAGTAGGCATGGGCGGTCCTTTCGTTACCGGATGAGAAAAAGACCAATCCAGCATAGCACGCGCGCGCAATAGTAAAACGCCCGCAACCGACGAACGGCGATATGTTTACCCGATGCCCAGCGATAGCCTACAGATGCGCTAAAACAAGCCCATTCCTACAGGGTCGGTTCAATACCCAAATGCTCAAAGGTGCGCAAGGTTGCCTGACGGCCCTGGGGCGTGCGGATCATCAAGCCGCACTGCAGCAGATAGGGCTCATAGACATCCTCAAGCGTTCCCGGGTCCTCGCCCACCGCGCTAGCAAGCGTCGTCAGGCCCACGGCACGACCGGAGAACGTCTTGGCAAGCGTCTCCAAGATGCGAATGTCCATCCAGTCCAGACCAAGCTCATCGATCTCGAAAAACTCGAGCGCCTGACGGCAAATGTCAAGCTCAATAGGACCGTCGCCGCGCACCTGCGCGTAGTCGCGCACGCGCTTGAGCAGACGGTTGGCAAGACGCGGCGTACCGCGCGAACGCGAGCCGATCTCGAGTGCACTGGGATGGTCGATCGTCACACCCAGAATGGTCGCCGAGCGTGTCACAATCTGAGCGAGCTCCTCAACGGTGTAGTAATCCAGGCGATACGAAATGCCAAAACGGTCGCGTAGCGGGCCGGTCAACATGCCCGAGCGAGTCGTTGCCGCCACCAGCGTAAACTTAGGGATATCCAGGCGAATCGAGCGTGCAGCCGGACCCTTGCCGATCACAATATCGAGGGCAAAGTCCTCCATCGCAGGATACAGGACCTCCTCGACCGAGCGGTTGAGGCGGTGGATCTCGTCGATAAACAGCACGTCGCCCGGTTGCAGGTTGGTAAGGATGGCAGCCAGGTCGCCGGTGCGCGCGATGGCCGGACCGCTCGTCGTCTTAATCTGAGCGCCCAGCTCGTTGGCGATAACCGTAGCCAGCGTGGTCTTGCCCAGACCCGGAGGGCCCGAGAAGATCACGTGGTCGAGCGTCTCGCCGCGGCTTTGCGCCGCCTCGATGAGCACGCGAAGGCTCTGCTTGATATGTTCCTGACCGCAGTAGTCATCCAAGCGTTGGGGACGCAGGGTACGGTCGACATCGAGGTCCTCGGGCGTCAGCTCCGAGCCCACCATGCGCTCGCCATGCGCCATGGATGCCGCCGGCGAGTTGCCGGGCGTCGCCCACAGGTCCTGAGAGTCATCGGCTTCCCACATCACGCA
>USFU01000119.1 GCA_900554135.1 uncultured Collinsella sp.
CAAGACCGCCTCCAGTCGCTCGAGAAGACCTCGGACGGCTTTACGCTCGCCCAGATGGACCTGCGTCTGCGCCACGAGGGCGAAATCCTGGGTTACCGTCAGCATGGCGGCGTGACCTTGCGCTTTGTTGACCTCGATGCCGACGAGGAATTGATCGAGTGGGCTCATTTGGACGCGGTCGAGCTCTTGCGGTATGCTTGCAATCTTGACTCAGTGGCGACGCGTCCTCTACGCAATGCGGTCGCCACGCGGTATCGACACATCTTTAAGGAGGTCAGCGGAGGATGAGAATCATCGGCGGCGAATGGCGCGGTCGTAAGATCGAGGAGCCCCGTGGTCGCGATGTCACCCGCCCCACGACCGATCGCGTGCGCGAGGCGTGCGCATCTATGGTCATGTCGGCATTCGACTTCGATCTGGACGAGGTCCGCGTGCTGGATGCCTTTGGCGGCTCCGGTGCCTTGGGTATCGAGATGCTCTCGCGCGGTGCCCGCTCGCTCACGACGTTTGAGATCGATCGCAACGCTGCTCGTCTGATTACCAAGAATATCGAGTCGCTGTGCCGTGACCGTGCGCGTTGGCGCGTGGTGACGGGTGACGTGCTGGCGAGCGCCTCGCGCGTCCGCGTGCCGGGCGGTCCCTTTGACCTGGTCCTGCTCGATCCGCCCTATGCTTTTGGCGCTGAGCCGGTCGAGGAGCTGCTGCAGAACCTGGCTCAGCAAGGCTTGCTGGCGCAGGGTGCCTACGCGCTCTTTGAGCACGCCGCGGCCGATACGGGCGCTCACCCGACCGGTTTTGAGACCGTGCGCGAGAAGCGCTACGGCATAACTTCGGTTGACTTGCTGCGCTGGTCGGCCACGAACGAGGCCGACAACGCCGACGACAGCGACAATGACGAGGATGCGCCTTTGGAGGACGCCCATGAATGACACCATCAACCGCGTGATTGTCCCGGGCACCTTCGATCCCATCACGTTTGGCCATATCGACGTCATCCGCCGCGCCCGCCGCATTTTTCCCAGCGTGATCGTTGCCGTTGCTGAGTCGCAGGGCAAAAACGGAGTCGGCACCACGTTTATGCTCGACGAGCGCGTGGCGCTGGCACGTGAGGCGCTCGGCGATATTGACGGCGTCGAGGTGCTGCCCTTCACTGGGCTCTTGGTCGATTTTGCCCGCGAACAGGGAGCAGGAGCCGTGGTCAAGGGCCTGCGTGCCATGACCGACTTTGAGTATGAGCTGCAGCAGGCCGACCTCAACTACCGCCTGGATAACGAGCTGGAGTCCATCTTTGTCATGAGTGCGCCGCAGTACGGCTATATTTCGAGCTCGGTGGTTCGCCAGATTGCCTCGCTCGGTAGCGACGTCTCTAATTTTGTTCCGTCTAATGTGGTCAAGGCGCTCAAACATCGCTTTTCGTGACGTTTTTTAATGCCTGGTGGCATGTGGTAAACTAACACGATGATATGTTACCTATGAAAGGAGACCGGATGCCGGACGAGAATTTTCCTGGCGACAGGATCGTGAGTCTTGTCGACGAGCTCGAGGGGCTCATCGAAGAGGCTAAGACGCCGTTCGGCAAGAACGCCCAGATGAAGGTTATCGACGCCGACGTCTTCTTTAACATCCTCGACGAGATCCGCATGAGCTATCCCGAGGAATGGCAGAAGTCCCGCCGTATCCTCAAGGAGCGCGAGGAGCTTATGGCTTCCGCCGCCGCTCAGGCCGATTCCATCATCGCCGATGCTCAGCAGCAGGCCCTCACCATTGCCGGTGAGCAGGAGATCGTCCGCTTAGCGCAGCAGCAGGCTGACGATATCCGCGACCGTGCCCAGCAGTATGAGCGCGAGACGCGCTATGCCGCCGAGGACTACGCCGAGCAGGTCTTTACGCACCTCGAGGAGAACCTCAAGAGCCTGACCGGCACCGTCACCCGTTGCCGTCAGCAGCTCAACGAGGGTGCCGCCCAGCAGAATGGTCAGTGGTAATGGCTGAGTTCCCGAGCGTTACCGTCGATCTTTCCGAGCAGCTCGAGTTTCCCGGAGACTCGTATCCGCTGACCGGCAAGGTCGATGTCGCCACCTATACGGTGGGCGAGAAGGAGTACCAGCTGCAGGACGGCATTGACTACGACGTTGTCTTTACCAATGCCGGCACCGGTGTTCTGCTTACGGGCATGGTCCGCGCGCACGCAACCGGTGAGTGCGACCGTTGCCTGGAGCCCGCCTCGTTTGATATCGCAGGCGAGATCGAGGAATTCTATCTCTTTAACGAGCCCGAGGACCCCGAGGCCTACGAAGACGGCTACGAGCTGCTGGGCGAGGATCGCATCGTCGATTTGGGCGAGCCCATCAACGACGCGGTCGTCATGGACACGCCGTTCGTTGTCCTGTGCAAGCCCGATTGTCGCGGCCTGTGCCCCACCTGCGGCATCAATCTCAACGTCGAGCAATGCGATTGCGCCGCTCAAGCAGAGGCCGAATGGGCCGCTGCCACGGAAAATCCATTTGCAGCATTGAAGAATCTCAAGCTTGACGAGTAAAACTGTGGTAGTATCGCTACTTGCGCGTAATCGCCACACTGGATAGTTCATAAGGAAGGTCACTATGCCCGTACCTAAACAAAAGCAGGGTCGTATCCGCACTCACACCCGCCGTTCCGCCAACATGAAGATCTCGGCTGCGGCTCAGTCCACGTGCCCCCGTTGCGGCGCTGTTAAGCTCCCGCACCACGTGTGCCCCAGCTGCGGTTTCTACAAGGACCGCGAGGTTATCGTTACCGAGTAACTGTATACTCTGGATGCGATGCCGTTCCAACTGGAACCACAATGGCCGGCTCAATGAGTCGGCCATTTTTGTATAAGGAGCATGTATATGAGTAACGTTCGCGTTTGTGTAGACGTTGTGGGCGGAGACGAGAAGCCTCAGGTTGTCCTCGACGGTATCGAGGCGGCGCTTGCGGCGGATCCCGATATCGAGGTCTTGGCCGTCGGTCCCGCAGAGATCGTGAACCCCTTTGCCGCGGCTCACGCTCGCGTTGAGGCTTTGGAGGCACCCGATGTCATCGCCATGGATGACGATCCCATTCGAGCCGTGATGACCAAGCGCAAGTCCTCGATCGTGCTTGCCTGCCGCGCTATCAAGAAGGGCAACGCGGACGCGTTCTTCTCTGCCGGCTCCACCGGCGCCATGACCGCTGCCGCTACCGCCTACGTGACGCCGTTTAGGTATCAGGCCGAGGGCAAGAAGCAGCTGGTGCGTCCGTGCCTCACCAATGCACTGCCCAACCGCGCCGGCGGCCTGACGGTCCTGTGCGACATGGGCGCTAACCCCGATGTCGAGGTCGACGACATGGTGCGTTTTGCCCAGATGGGTAGCGCCTATGCGCGCGTCGTCCTGGGCATTGAGCATCCCCGCGTCGGTCTGCTCGGCAACGGCACCGAGGACGAGAAGGGCTCCAACTTTACCAAGGCGTGCTTCCCCGCCATGAAGGCCGCCGTTCCCGGCTTTGTGGGCAACTGCGAGGGCACCGACCTGACCTCGGGTAACTTTGACGTCGTCGTTGCCGATGGCATGTCGGGCAACATCGCGCTCAAGGCAACCGAGGGCGCCGCTAAGTTTTTGCTGCAAGAGCTCAAGGGTGCCTTTATGGCTTCGCTCGGCACCAAGATCGCCGCGTTGCTCATCAAAAAGCAGATGCGCGAGATCAAGGCAAAGCTCTCGGGCGATGCTAAGGGCGGCGCCATTCTGCTGGGCCTGCGTGGCGTGGTCCTGATCGGCCACGGTGCCACCTCGGTCGAGGCCGTCAAAAACGGTACGCTCGCCGCGGCGGAGGCCGTGCGCGCCGGGCTTGTCGAGAACGTCGCCAACTCTATGGACGGCATCGTTTTGTAGGAGCGAGTTAGAGCGCCGTTATGTGCCTCGCGGCCTTCGTCGTGGGGTAGAATCAAAACCGTGTCTTGGCGCTGCGCTTGCGGCGCCAGCTCGTTGATGTTCACGCAATACGAGAGGAAGCGCTATGGACCGCTCCGAAATCTTCGATAAGATCGCCGAAGTCGCCGCTGACGTTCTGGGCGTCGATGTCGCCGACATTAGCGACGAAACTACCTTTGACGATCTCGATGCCGATTCGCTCGAGCGTCTGCAGCTGGTGACGGCCATCGAGGACGAGTTCGACCTCGAAATCGATGACGAGACCCTGCTGTCGCTCAACTCTGTCGCCGACGCTGTCGACGCTATTGAAAACGCCAAGGAGGCCTAAGTCTTGGCTTTATCTCAACGACTCGCGCGCGCCCAGGAAATCCTGGGCCACGAGTTCAATAACAAGGTGCTGCTGCGCGCGGCGCTCACGCACCCTTCTGCCGTGGAAGGTCAGCCCGTCTCGGCGAGTTATGAGCGCCTTGAGTTTTTGGGCGATTCCATTTTGGGCGCCGTGGTTGCCCGTTCGCTCTTTGAGTCCTATCCGGAGTTTGACGAGGGCAAGCTTACGCGCCTGAAGGTGTCGCTCGTCTCGGGCGCCACGCTGTCCGAGGTGTCCCATGAGCTGGGCATCGACGACATCATCATCTTCGGTGCCTCCGAGACCGGTACCGGCGCCCGTGGCCTGCACTCGGCGCTCGAGAACGTCTATGAGTCGCTCGTGGGCGCCCTGTATCTGGATGCCGGTTGGGATGCAGCGGCGGAGTTCATCCACCGTACGCTTAAGCCGCACCTGGCCACCGAGCGTGCCGAGCACCCCGCGAACCCCAAGTCGTTCTTGCAGGAGTGTGTGCAGGCAGACGGCCACGAGCCTCCTGCGTATAAGCTGGTCGGCTCCGAGGGCCCCGCGCACGCACCGACCTTTACCGCCGTGGTGCTCATCGACGGTATCCGCCAGGGCCGCGGCACCGGTTCCTCCAAGAAGGAGGCCGAGGGAGCCGCTGCGCTCGAGGCACTCGACCGCATGGGCTACACCACCAACGGCGTGATTCTCAACAAGAAGCCTGTTTAAGCGAGGAACCGTGTATCTCAAGTCCCTCACGCTCAAAGGGTTCAAGTCGTTTGCCGACCGCGCCCATATGACGTTTGAGCCGGGCCTAACCGTCATCGTCGGTCCCAACGGCTCGGGAAAATCGAACATCTCCGACTCGATTCTGTGGGTCCTGGG
>USFU01000120.1 GCA_900554135.1 uncultured Collinsella sp.
ATGAGCAAACTCGTCGAGGGCATCAAGGACCGCATGGTCGCTGCCGCACGCGAGGCCGCGCCCGCCGTGGTGGACGCCGCGCAGAAGGCCGCGACTGCCGCTGCCGAGAAGGTCGCCGAGGCAGTTGCCGATGCCAAGAACGCGGCAGGGGAGACGTCCATCGCCAGTGAGCCCGCCACCGCCGCTGAGCCCGTAGCCGCCGCCCATGCCCCCGAAGGCGCGATCTTCAACCCCGAGAACGCTCGTGGCAACCTGCACCTGGGCATCGACGTGGGCTCCACCACCGTTAAGCTCGCTGTGCTCAACGACGACAACCAGATCGTCTATGCCAAGTACCAGCGCCACCACACCGACGTCCGTGCCTGCGCCCGCGACCTGTTCGAGGGCGCTGCGACCGTGCTGCCGGCTGCCCAAATGACCTGCGCCATCACCGGTTCGGGCGGTCTGCTGCTGTCCCAGTGGCTCGATCTGGAGTTTGTCCAGGAGGTCATCGCCAGCAAGCGTGCCGTCGAGACCCTCATCCCGGCCACCGATGTCGCCATCGAGCTGGGCGGCGAAGACGCCAAGATCATCTACTTCGATAACGGCATCGAGCAGCGCATGAACGGTACCTGCGCCGGCGGTACGGGCGCGTTCATCGATCAGATGGCAACCCTGCTGCACACCGACGCCAGTGGCCTCAACGAGCTCGCGGCCAACGCCACCACCATCTATCCCATTGCCAGCCGCTGCGGCGTTTTTGCCAAGACCGACGTGCAGCCGCTACTCAACGAAGGCGCCCGCCCCGAGGACGTGGCGGCCTCCATCTTCCAAGCCGTCGTAACCCAGACTATCTCGGGCCTGGCGTGCGGCCGCCCCATCCGCGGCAACGTCGCCTTCCTGGGCGGCCCGCTGCAGTATCTTTCCGAGCTGCGCCACCGCTTCTACCTCACGCTCAACCTGGACGAGGAGCACCGCATTGTGCCCCAAAACGCCCATCTGTTTGTGGCAAGCGGCGCCGCCATGGCGCACGAGTCCAACAAGCTCAGCACGTTCCCGCAGCTCATCGAGGCCATCGATGCCCTGGGTGACACGCAGGGTGCCGAGGTCGAGCGCCTGGATCCGCTCTTTGCCACCGATGAGGACTTTGCTGAGTTCAAGAACCGCCACGACACCGAGGTCGTCCCCAAGGGCAAGCTCGACGGCTACACCGGACGCGTGTTCATTGGCATCGACGCCGGCTCCACCACCATGAAGGCCGCGCTCGTGGGCGAGGACGGTCAGCTGCTGCACACCTGGTACGGCAACAACAACGGCGACATCCTGGGCACGGCCAAGGTCATCATGGCCGATTTCTACAATCACATCCCTGCCGGCTGCACCATCGGCCACGTGACCACCACGGGCTACGGTGAGGCGCTTCTCATCGAGGCCCTCAAGGCCGATTCCGGCGAGATCGAGACCGTTGCGCACCTGCGCGGCGCCAAGGCGTTCCTGCCGGGTGTCGAGTTCATCCTCGACATCGGCGGCCAGGACATGAAGTGCCTGCGCGTCAAGGACGGCGTGATCGAGCACATCATGCTCAACGAGGCCTGCTCGTCGGGTTGCGGTAGCTTTATCGAGAGCTTCGCCGTGTCTATGAACATGGACGTGCGCGCGTTCGCCAACGCTGCGATCCATGCCAAGGCCCCGGTCGACCTGGGCAGCCGCTGCACGGTCTTTATGAACTCGCGCGTCAAGCAGGCGCAAAAGGAAGGCGCCACGGTGGGCGACATCGCGGCCGGCCTGTCCTATTCCGTCATCAAGAATGCCCTGTTCAAGGTCATTAAGCTGCGCGATCCCAAGGAGATCGGCAGCCAGGTGATCGTTCAGGGCGGCACCTTTATGTCCGACGCCACGCTGCGCGCGTTTGAGCAGCTCACCGGCGTTCATGCCGTGCGTCCCGACATCGCCGGCTGCATGGGCGCCTACGGTGCGGCCCTGCTCGCCCGCGATCGCGCCGGCGCCGACGGCACCTCGACCATTCTTTCTGCCGAGGACATCGCGCACCTTACCGTGACGCAAAAGCATGTCCGCTGCGGTCGCTGCTCCAACAACTGCCAGCTTACCGTCAACGACTTTGGCGGCGGCAGGCGCTTCATTACCGGCAACCGCTGCGAGAAGGGCGCCGGCCACAAAAAGCAGAAGACCGAGGCCCCCAACCTCTTCAAAAAGAAAAACGAGCTGCTTTTTAACCGCGAAGTCCTGAGTCCCGACGAGGCCCCGCGCGGCACCGTCGGCATCCCGCGCGCACTCAACATGTATGAGAACTACCCCTTCTGGCATGCGTTCTTTACGCGCCTGGGCTTTAGCGTGCAGCTGTCCGACCAGTCGAGCAAGAAGACCTACCAGGCGGGCATCGAGTCCATGCCGTCCGAGAGCGTGTGCTACCCGGCAAAGATGAGCCACGGCCATGTGATGAACCTTATCGACCGCGATGTCGATTTCATTTGGATGCCGTGCGTGCGCTGGGAGCGCAAGGAGGATCCGACCGCCGGCAACTGCTACAACTGCCCCATCGTCATGAGCTACCCCACGGCGCTGGCGCTCAATATCGACGAGATTCGCGAGCAGAACATCGAGTTCCTGTACCCGTTTGTGCCCTATCACGACAAGACCGAGCTCAAGCGCCGCCTGTATCAGGTGCTCGCCGTCGACCGTGTGGCCGATGCCGAGGCTGGTCGCGGCCGTGTGCGCGGTCCCAAGATCACGCGCTCCGAGGTCGATGCCGCCGTTAACGCTGCCTTTGAGGCCGATGCGCGTTTCCACGAGGATATTCAGACCATGGGCGAGGAGGCTCTTAAGTGGGTCGAGGACCACGGCGGTCACGGCATCGTACTCGCCGGCCGTCCCTACCATAACGATCCCGAGATCAACCATGCCCTGCCTGAACTTATCTCGAGCTTTGGCTTTGCGGTCTTTACCGAGGATTCGCTTGCGCATCTCGTGAAGCCTGAGCGCCCCATCCGCGTCGTCGACCAGTGGATGTACCACAGCCGCCTGTACGCCGTCGCCCGTTTTGTGACGATGCGTAACGACCTGGACCTGATCCAGCTCAACTCCTTTGGTTGCGGTCTCGATGCCCTGACCACCGACCAGGTGCAGGAAATCCTGGAGGCCAGTGGCAAGATCTACACCGTGCTCAAGATCGACGAGGTGTCTAATCTGGGTGCCGCGCGTATCCGCATCCGCTCGCTCATGGCAGCGCTCAAGGACCAGGAGGCCGAGCGCTTGGCCGAGGCAACGGCCGCGGGCGAGGCCTACGAGCAGGGCGATGCCGCGCCGGTGGCGCCCTCCACGGATGCCCCCGCGTTCGCGAGCCGTAAGTACACGTTTGAGGCTCAGCGCGAGAGTGCTTCGACCGCGTGGCCCAAGGTGCCCTTTACCGAGCAGATGCGCGATGAGGGCTACACCATCCTGTGCCCGCAGATGGCGCCGATCCACTTTGACCTGGTCAAAGAGGTGTTCCGTGGTGCTGGCTACAACTTGGAGCTGCTGCCCTCGACCGATCACGATGCCGTCGAGGCCGGCCTGCGCTATGTGAACAATGACATTTGCTATCCGTCGATTCTGGTGACGGGCCAGATCATGGAGGCCATCGAGAGCGGTCGGTACGACCTGTCCAAGACGGCCGTGGTCATCAGCCAGACCGGCGGCGGCTGCCGTGCCACCAACTACATCGCGCTCATCCGCAAGGCCCTGCGCGAGAGCGGCCACCCCGAGATCCCGGTGATCTCGCTTTCGGCCGTGGCGCTCGGCGAGGACAACCCCGGCTTTAAGATTACGCCGGCGCTGCTTAAGCAGGCAGTCTACGCAGTGCTCTTTGGTGACGTAATGATGCAGATGCTCTACCGTTGCCGCCCGTACGAGGCCACGCCCGGTGCTGCCAACGCACTCTACGAGGAGTACATGGCGCGCGCCCGCAAGCTGGCGCCTAAGTTCAACAGGCACAACTACACCAAGCTTGCGCGTGAGGCCATTCGCGCGTTCGACACCATGCCGCTCGTGGGCGAGGGCACCAAGCCGCGCGTGGGCGTGGTCGGTGAGATCTTGGTCAAGTTCCATCCCACAGCCAACAACCACGTGGTCGATGTCATCGAGCGCGAGGGCTGCGAGGCCGTGGTGCCGGGCCTGCTCGACTTCTTCCTGTACTCCATGAGCAACGCCGAGCTACAGAAGGACGAGCTGGGAAGCTCTGCTACCACGCGCGCTGGTATGCAGGCGCTCATCAAACTCGTGGACTGGATGCGTACGCCGGTGGAGGAGATGCTCGAAAAGTCCCGCCGCTTTGAGGTGCCCGAGCGCATCGGCACCATGGCCGACAAGGCCCGCACGGTGCTTTCGGTGTGCAACAACATGGGCGAGGGCTGGCTGCTCACGGCCGAGATGCTCGACCTGATTGACCATGGCGCGCCCAACATTATCTGCACGCAGCCCTTCGCGTGCCTGCCCAACCACGTGGTGGGCAAGGCCGTGATCAAGGAGCTGCGCCGTCAGCACCCCGAGAGCAACATCGTTGCGGTGGACTACGATCCCGGTGCATCCGAGGTCAACCAGCTCAACCGCATTAAGCTCATGATCAGCGTGGCCAAGGAAAACATGCGCGCCGGCAAGGGCTTTAAGCTCGAGAAGGTGGCGCCGCTCGCGATGGACGAGGTCACCGGACAGATGCGTGCCCACGATGGCTGCGTGAGCTGCGGTCCGGCCAGCGAGGAGGCCGTGGCATCGGTCGCTGAGCGCCTGGGACGCGGCATTAAGAAGTAGCTGGCCTGCTATGGGCTAGATATGAGACAAACGGGTGATAGCCGTACCGGTTACCACCCGTTTTTGCTGGACACATGTTGCGTAAATGACCTTGCTACAGCCTTCCGTGGGCTTGCCCGATTTTTGGGCTGGCTCGGGCTTTGAGGGCAAATTGCTGCAGGCCCAAGGCGATTTTTCGCTCAACGCGGGCCAGCACAGCGTGACGTATCTGCCGAGTTCTGACACGGCAACGACCGGTCGCTACCAGGTGCTACTGTACGACAACAACTTTGGTGCGGCCGAAAGCTATCCCAAGTTCGACTGGGGCCAGCTGGGC
>USFU01000121.1 GCA_900554135.1 uncultured Collinsella sp.
TCGCCCTCCTCAAAGACCAGACCGGCACCCATAAACGGCAGGTGCAAGATCATATTGATCTCGTTGAAGGTGAGCCAATACTTGACCAGGCCCTTGTAGCGGGTGAAGAGCACCGTCGCGAGGTTCTTGTAGAAGTCGATGAGCTTGCGGTTGCGCCAGCCGCCGTACTCCTTGATGAGGTGGATCGGGCAGTCGAAGTGCGTGATGGTCACGAGCGGCTCGATGCCATACTTCTTGCACTCGCGGAACACGTCCTCGTAGAAGGCCAGACCGGCCTCGTTGGGCTCGACCTCGTCACCGTTGGGGAAAATACGGGTCCAGGCCAGGCTCATGCGGAAGGTCTTAAAGCCCATCTCGGCAAAGAGGGCGATGTCCTCCTTGTAGTGGTGATAGAAGTCGATGCCGGTCTGCGCGGGGTAGTAATAGCCGTCCTCGAAGTCGAGCATCTTGCGCTGGCCGGAGACCACCGCATAGCGCTCGGGGCCGTGCGGCGCCACGTCCACGTTGGCCAGGCCGCGGCCATCCACGTCGTAAGCGCCCTCGCACTGGTTGGCAGCCGTCGCGCCGCCCCACAGGAAGTCTTTACGGAAAGCCATGCATCAATCCTTTCGCACGCTGTTGTCATAGGCTCAGTATCCCTGCAAACAACGCGTCGCTCAACGGCAACGGCGCAGGCCGATACTTCTTTTCGCGTGCAGGCGCCCAGCAACCACCCCGTCTGACACTTTTTGATACCCACCTGCCCCAGCCACCGCAAAGGGGACAGTCACCTTTGTGATAGCTGGGGCCCGTTTGTCTCGATCTGTAACAGTTAGGCAGCCAAAATCGGGCCTGGTGTTACAGATTGAGATTGTTCGGCCTGTCCCCTGCAGTTTGTCTAAATCTGTAACAGGTAGAGACGATCTAGCCCGCTAGGTGTTACAGATTGAGACAGAAGATTCTAGTCCACGGTGATGTCGAGGTTCTTTCCGATGAGGCCCACGTAGCCGCCTTCGGCTGCCTTGGGGCTGTCAGCATGGCAGAGAACCCACTTGTCGGCCTTCCAGTAGCAGTAGCTGTCACCAGCGGCAGGCATGTCGGCTGCAGCCTCGGGGCGCGGGCCGTTGGTGCCGGCGGGCAGCGCCACCATCACCTGGAAGCCGCCGTCGTCGACCATGCAGGGCGTGTAGTGAAGCGTGGTGTTGAAAACCTCAACAAGCGTGCCGGCCGGCACGCGGAACGCCTTGACGCACGCGGTATCGAGCTTGCCGTCCTCGATCTCCCAGCGATGCGCCACGAGCAGGATAAAGTCGCGAGCGCCCAGGTTAAACTCGCTGGCGCGGTGATACTCCAGGCAGTTGAGCTGCGTGTTGTGGCCGTTGCACCAGCCCAGCTGGAAGGGGCGGCCGCCAAACATGAGAAAGCCCAGCTTATCGGCATCCTTAACGCCCTCGAGCTCGGGCGCGGAGGCCACATACTTGCTGCCATCGGGGATGGGCGTGGAGGCAAGCGCCTCGAGCACGGGCGACGTAAGCTCGGACGGAACGTTATCCCAAACGTTGCCATAGGACTTGAACTCGGGATCAGAGACAGAGTAGATATGCATGTTCGCTCCTGTTCGTTTGTGTGACAGTATGAACATTCTAGAACAATCTCATTCTGTTTTGAGCACTCGGTATAAAAAAGCGCTCCGCAAAGAGCGGGAGCGCTTCTGGCACAAACGTTATTCCTGCAAGCGGCCTTACGCCTGTTGATAGTGCAGGTGCTTCTCGTCGATATCGGCCAGGTCGCGGTCGAGGTAGCGGCGCGCGAGCCAGTTTGCCATGGGGAGGTTCTGGTCCAGGTAGTTACCGCACTCCTCGGGAGCGGCACCGGGGACATCGCCCTCAAAGCCGGCGACAAACTCGAACAGCTCACGCACGAGCGGCAGAATCTCCTCACTCGTCACCTCGCCAAACACGACGAGGTAAAAGCCCGTGCGGCAGCCCATGGGGCCAAAGTAGACAATGCGGCTCGACCACTCGGCATGATTGCGAAGGAACGTCGCGCCCAAGTGCTCGATGGTGTGGCACTCGGCCGTGTTCATAACCGGCTCCTTATTGGGCGTGGTCAGGCGCAGGTCAAAGGTGGTGACGGCGGCGCCGGTCGCCGAATCGCGGTCGATGCGGCTCACATACACGCCGGGCTCAAGCAGCAGATGGTCAACGGAAAAACTCGCGATGCGCTCCATGGCAGATCCTCTCGGTAGTCAATTTAGGACGGGCTCTTTTAGCTGGTTCGAATGGTCGCACCAATCATACCAGCCAAAAAAGCCCCGTCCCAAAAAGACAACTTAGCCCAGGACGCGGGCCATGCGCGTCTTGAACTCGGACAGGAAGCGCGGGGCATCCACGGTCAGTGCCACAAGCGCGCTCTTGTCCGGATCGGATAGGCGGCGCTCGTCGCAAATGGTGCGGCCGCGATACTCGCCCAGCAGATCAACACGCAGATTGCAGCCGAGCGCACCCACGAGCGTGGGGTCAATCGCCACAGCGACGGCAAGCGGATCGTGCAGCGCGCAGCCACCCAGGTAGGGGGCGTTCATCTCGTACGAGCCAATGTAGTGCTCCACCATGCTCGCAAACGCGCAACCGGCCATGGTGCCCGAGCCCGTCCAGCCGGCAATGTCGCGACGCGTGAGCACCACGCGATGCGTCACGTCCAAGCCCACCATGGTGAGCTTGCGGCCCGAGCGCAGCACGGCATCGGCCGCCTCGGGATCGCTTGCCATGTTGGCCTCGGCACCCGCACTCACGTTTCCGGGCACGGTAAGCGCACCGCCCATCACAACCACGCGACCGATAGACATCATCGCCGCCGCATCGCGCTCCAAGGCAAGTGCCAAGTTGGAGAGCGGACCGGTCGCCACGTAGATCAGATCGGGGCCATAGGTGCGCGCGGCATCGATCAGATAATCGACCGCCGCGTTACCGTCTGCCGACGTCGCCCCCACCGGCTCGTACGGCGACGCGGGCACGCTCGCCCCGCCAATGCCGTTCTTGCCGTGGATGAGCGTGGTAGACGCCGGCGGTGTATAGGGCTCAGTCGCCTTAATGGGACGATCGGCGCCCAGGTACACCGGAACCTCAGGGCGACCCAGCAGATCGAGCACCGCCAGGCAGTTGTGCGCCGATTGCTCGACGCGCACGTTGCCAAAGCACGTGGTGATGCCCACGAGCTCCACCTCGGGGCTCGCGATGGCATAGGCCAGCGCCATCGCATCGTCCACACCCATATCCAGATCAAGGATCAGCTTCTTGATTGCCATTGTTCTACTCCGCTTCTCCGTCTTTATCGTTTAACCAAACCAATGTTCAACTTCGGCGCGCGTGGGAATCGATTGCTGAGCGCCCAGGCGCGACACCGTCACTGCCGAGGCGCGAGCACCCGCGACCATGCACTCAAAGAGTGGCAAGCCCTCCAAACGAGCCGCCGCCAACGCGCCGATAAACGTATCGCCGGCGGCCGTGGTATCGACTACCGTGCTCGAAAGCGCCGGCATGCGCAGCAGCTCACCGCCATCACCGAGCGTAACCGACCCGGCGCCGCCCAGCGTGATAACCGCGGCGCCGGCACCCTTGGCGAGCAAGGTATTGAGCGCCGCGACGCAGCTCGCATCATCCGCGGGCAAGATGCCCGTCAGCACCTGGCATTCGGTCTCGTTGGGACAAACCAGGTCGACCGCAGGCCAGGCCTCCGCAGGCAACTCGCAGGCAGGCGCTGGATTAAAGACCGTATAGAACCCCAGCTCGTGAGCGCAAACAAGCGCCTCGGCAGTCGCTGCAAGGTCACATTCGCCTTGGGCGATAAAGACGCTTCCGGCAGCCGGGGCAATATCGCTAGCGTCTCCGTCGAGCCCATCGGCCACCAGACGCCCCAGCGCGCAGGCAACGTCCTCGCCCTCGAGCACATGGTTGGCGCCCGGCGACAGCACGATGCGGTTGTCGCCCTCGCAGCGAATGATGGTCGCCGTTCCCGTCTCCACGTCATCGCGACGCGCCACAAAGTCACAGTCCACGTCAGCATCTTGGAGCCCCGCCACGAGCGATGCACCGAACACGTCGCGGCCGACCGCGCCAATCATGCACGTGCGCGCACCCATGCGCGCGGCGGCAACGGCCTGGTTAGCGCCCTTGCCACCGGCGTTGGTGATAAAACCGCTGCCACCGACTGTCTCGCCCGCGCGCGGCATGCGCTCGCACGCCACCGAAAGGTCCATGTTCATGCTGCCGAACACCGCAGCGATGCTGCGATCTGCCATGGAAACCTCCTCATCTGCGGGCCTTATGCCCACCGTCGGCCGTCGATCGTGCACTCTCTTACCTCTATAACTTTAGTTCACTTTGATGTGAACGCGCCCTTGAGGTTGCGCCAGCAGCAAGCATTCACAGGAGCAGGCAGCTACAATGAATATGTGCTGATTATCCTCGTCATTGGATGATGTTTTATGGAACAATTCCCACAATCGAGCCCACGCGGCCCGCGCCGCGCGCCCGATAACCAAGCGCCGCACGAACGCCCGCGCGCCGACCGCCGCACCGGCGAGTCACGACGCGGCCCAAGCCCGCATCGAACGCCCACCAACAAGGGCGCCCACACCAACAGCGCCGCAAAAGAACAGGCGCCCGCTCGTCCCAAGTCCCGCTACATTCCTGCGCTCGACGGCCTGCGCACGCTTGCCGTCGTCGCGGTGGTGCTCTATCACCTCAACCTCACGTGGGCTCAGGGCGGCCTGCTCGGCGTCACGATCTTCTTTGTGCTTTCGGGCTATCTGATCACGCGCTTGCTGCTCAACGAAGTCGCTAAGACCGGCCGCATCGACCTTAAGAGCTTCTGGATCCGCCGCATCCGTCGCCTAGTCCCCGCCGTGGTAACGGTAGTGTTCGTGACCTGCGCGCTGTGCACCATCTTTAACCACGTGATGCTCACCAAGATGCGCCCCGACATCCTGCCGTCGCTGCTGTTCTTCAACAACTGGTGGCAGATTGCCCAAAACGTCTCGTACTTCAATGCTCTGGGCGACCCCTCGCCGCTCACGCACTTTTGGTC
>USFU01000122.1 GCA_900554135.1 uncultured Collinsella sp.
GCCGAGGCATGGGAGCAGAAGGTCGATCAGGTACGCATCTATAACGGCGAAAAGTATGAGCTTGCCCAAGAAGTTGCCGCTGGCGGCATCTGCACCGTGACGGGTCTTGCGCACGTTCGCCCGGGGGACGCCCTGGGCGCGGAGCCCGCGGGCGATACGCCCGTCATTGCGCCGGTCCTCACCTATACGGTGCTTCCGGGCGAACACGATGTCCACGCGGTGTTCAAAGCGCTGACTGAGTTGGCGGACGAAGATCCCATGCTCGGCGTAAGCTGGAACACGCATCTTGAACAAATACATCTGCAGCTCATGGGAGCGGTGCAGCTCGAGGTCGTGCAGCGCGTGCTGGCCGATCGTTTTGGCCTTGCGGTCGAGTTTGAGCCCGGCGGCATCCTCTATAAGGAGACCATTTCGCAGTCGGTCGAGGGCGTGGGCCACTTTGAGCCACTGCGCCACTATGCCGAGGTGCATCTGCGCCTGGAGCCGTTGCCGGCGGGCTCGGGCGTGCAGTTTGGCACCGTGACCTCGACCGACGAGCTCGATCTTAACTGGCAGCGTTTGGCGCTCACCAATGCCATGGAGCGCGATCACCTGGGCGTGCTGACCGGCTCGCCCATCACCGATGTGCGCATTACGCTCACGGGCGGCCGTGCGCATGCCAAGCACACCGAGGGCGGCGATTTTCGCCAGGCCACGTATCGCGCGATTCGCCAGGGGCTCATGCAGGCGCGTGAGGCCGGCGCGGCGGTGCTGCTGGAGCCGTGGTATCGCTTTGAGCTCGAGGTGCCGGGGGAATGCGTGGGCCGGGCACTCTCGGATGCCACGCGCATGGGTGCCGAGTACGAGCCGCCGACGATGGCGGGGGACCGGGCGAAGCTTGTGGGTCGCGTGCCGGCATCCGAGGTGCAGGATTACGCGCTGGAGGTGGCTGCCTACACGAGCGGTCGCGGACATCTGTACCTGGAGTTCGCCGGCTATGCGGCTTGCCATGATGCCGAGCGCGTAATCGAGATGGCCGCCTATGAGCCCGTGGCCGATCTGCCCAACACGCCCGATTCGGTCTTTTGCTCTCACGGCGCCGGCTACACGGTCAAATGGTACGACGTACCCGCCGCGGCGCACGTAAAGGTCGATCCCGCCACCTTCCGCCCCTGGCGGGCAGCAGACGCCGAGTTTTTCGGCCACATGTGACAAAGGGACAGTTCCTTTGTCACATTCAGTTGGTATAACTCGGTATAAGTTGGTATAACTATTAGCAAGGTTTGCCAATCCGAGGAGGCCGACATGAATCCAAATCCCTTTAAGCCCACTGCCGGCAAGCGGCCCCCGGTACTCATCGGTCGCGAGTCGGTTATCGAAGATTTTGAGGAAGGGCTCGATAACGGCGCCGGTGCCCCCGGGAGGCTCATGCTCATTACGGGAAACCGCGGCTGTGGCAAAACGGTTCTCCTACGGGAGCTGCAGCGTCTAGCCAGCGCGCGCGGATGGGCGGTTGTCTCCGATTCCGCCTCGCTTGGCTTATGCGACCGCTTGGCCGACGCGCTTCGCTCGAATAAACCCGTTGTGACGTCAATGGAGCTCGGTCCGTCGTTTGGCCGGATGTCGGTCGAGGCGGCGCGGGCAAAGGGTGAGACGTTGCGGGGGCTGGTCAACGAGCGCCTTAAGAAACTCGGTCCAGGCAAGGGCATATTGTTTGCGATTGACGAGGCGCAATCTGCGTCTATCGAGGAACTGGCGGCTCTTGCCGTTCTCTATCAGCAAGTGCTCGGAGATCAGGATGCCACGGGCTTGCCCGATAGCGACCAGCGCGGTCTTGGGCTGGTTTTTGCCGGCTTGCCCAGTATGGTTGACGATCTGCTCGAAGAGCCGAGTGTGACGTTCTTGCGGCGTGCCCAGCAGCGTACGCTGGGGGCGATTTCTTTGCCCAAAGTGCGCGATTCGTACATCCAGACGGTCAAAGACGCTGGTCTTTACGTTGATGCGGAGACGGCGGACCTTGCGGCGCGCAGGAGCATGGGGCATCCCTATATGGTCCAGCTGGTGGGATATTACATGTGGCGGGCTGTTGTCCGGCGTGGCTCGCAGGTCATTGAAGAACGCGATGTTGAGGCTGGGCACGCGGATGCCATCTCCGAGTTCTATGAAGCAGTGGACGCTCCCTTGTATTACGGGCTGCGCAGTCCACAGCGCCTATTTATCGAGGCCATGGCGGCTGACGGGGGCAAGCCGACGCGCATGGCGGATATCATTGAGCGCTGTGATCGCACTCAGAGCTGGGCGAGTAAATATCGCGCAAGCCTGATTCGCGAGCGCGTCATCGAGGCTGCCGGATACGGCCTCGTCCGGTTTACCGTGCCCATGCTGGGCGAGTACATCCGCGATCGAGTTATATGGCATGAGTAGGGTGATAAAGGTGACGGAACAGAAGATGAACCCGCAGGCTATCGAGGTGCGTGGCGCGCGCGTCCATAACCTCAAAGACATCGATATCGATATTCCGCTGGGAAAGCTCGTGGGCATTGCCGGCGTGTCGGGTTCGGGCAAGAGTTCGCTGGCACTCGGGGTTCTTTATGCCGAGGGCTCGCGCCGCTATCTGGAGGCGCTCAGCACCTATACCCGCCGTCGTCTGACGCAGGCCGAGCACGCCCAGGTGGACGAGGTGCTGCACGTGCCAGCGGCGCTCGCATTACATCAGCGCCCCAGCGTACCGGGCGTGCGCTCGACCTTTGGTACCATGACCGAGCTCAACAATAGCCTGCGTCTACTCTTTAGCCGTTGCGCCCATCATGTGTGCCCGCATTGCGGGGCGCGTGTGGAGCCGAGCCTTAACGTGGCTGCGGGCCTGTTGCTCACGTGTCCGACATGCGGCCGCGAGTTCTACGCGCCGAGTGCCGAGGATTTGGCTTTCAATAGCGGCGGTGCGTGCCCTACCTGCGGCGGCACCGGTGTCATGCGCGAGGTGGACGAGGCGAGCCTGGTGCCCGACGAGTCAAAGACTATCAACGAGGGTGCGGTGCTTCCCTGGGGTACGCTCATGTGGGACCTGATGAAACAGGTGGCCGGCGAGATGGGCGTACGCACCGACGTGCCGTTTAACATGCTCACGCCTCAAGAGCGCGACATCGTGTTTCACGGCCCGGCGGTCAAGAAGCACATTCTCTACGTTCCCAAAAACGGCGAGGGCGCCACGCCGCTCGACTTTACCTATTACAACGCCGTCTATACCGTTGAGAATGCGCTCGCCAAGGTTAAGGACGATAAGGGGCTTAAGCGTGTGGCTCGCTTTTTGCGCGAGGGACCATGCCGTGACTGCGCCGGCACGCGTCTCTCCGAGGCTGCGCGCCAGCCCCAGGTGCGCGGTATCAATCTGGCTCAGGCCGCGGCCATGACGCTTGGTGATGCGATCGAGTGGGTGCGCGGGGTGCCCGCATCCTTGCCGGCCGAGATGCGGCCCATGGCGACGGATATCTGCGATTCGTTTTTGAGCACGGCTCGTCGTCTGGTCGACCTGGGTCTCGATTATCTTTCGCTCGATCGCGCCGGTGCCACGCTCTCCACGGGTGAGCGCCAGCGCGTGCAACTCGCCCGCGTGGTGCGCAACCGATCGACAGGCGTGCTCTATGTGCTGGACGAGCCCTCGATCGGCTTGCATCCTGCCAATGTCGACGGCTTGGTGGGCGTAATGCGCGACCTGGTGGATGACGGCAATACCGTGGTTGTTGTCGACCACGATACACGTGTGCTGGCGGAGGCTGATTATCTGGTCGAGATGGGCCCCGTTGCCGGAGCAGGCGGCGGCAACGTAATCGCCGCTGGTACGGTAGACGAGGTCGAGCAATCGCAGGACAGCCGTATCGCGCCGTTTTTGCGCGCCGAGCCCAAGCGCTTGCGTCCGCAGGTGACTGACGACGAAATGTTCGACCAGGGCCATATCCGCATGGCGACCGATACCATCCATACCGTCAAGCCGCTCGAAGTCGATATTCCGCGCGGTCGCTTGGTCGCGGTTACGGGTGTTTCGGGTTCGGGCAAGACGACGTTGGTGCTCGAGACGCTCATCCCGGCACTCAAGGCGCAGGCAGCCGGCGAGCGCCTGCCGGGGCACGTGTGTTGGGTCGATGCCGAGGGCATTGGCCGCGCAAACCTGATTGACGCCACGCCCATCGGCGCCAATGTTCGCTCGACGGTAGCGACCTATGCCGACATCCATGACGAGCTGCGTCGCGCCTTCGCCCGTACGCCCGAGGCCAAGGCAGTCGGCTACAAGGCGGGCGCCTTTAGCTACAATACCGGCGCCTTGCGCTGCCCTACGTGCGATGGCACGGGCTCGATATCGCTCGACGTGCAGTTTTTGCCCGATGTCGAGATCGTCTGCCCGGCATGCCGCGGCTCGCGTTATGCAGACGCGGCTTCGCATATCCATCGCGAGGGCAAGGACGGGAGTCTGCTTACGTTGCCGCAGCTCATGGACATGAGTGTGGACGAGGCCATCGACGCCACGGTGGGGCTCAAGAAAGTTCAGACGCGCTTGCAGACCTTGCACGACCTTGGCTTGGGCTATCTCACGCTCGGTGAGCCCACGCCGGCGCTTTCGGGCGGCGAGGCGCAGCGCCTTAAGCTCGCGAGCGAGATGGGCCGCGTGCAGGATGATGCCGTATTCGTATTTGACGAGCCCACGATCGGCCTGCATCCGCTTGACGTTCAGGTGTTGCTGAATGTGTTCGACGGCCTTGTTGCCAAAGGCGCCACGGTTATCGTGATCGAACACGATCTCGACCTTATCCGTAACGCCGATTACGTGATTGATATGGGTCCGGGCGGTGGCGATGCGGGCGGGCAAATCGTCTGTGCCGGTACGCCGGGCGACATCGCAGCCTGCTCTGCAAGCATCACTGGCCGCTACCTATAACCGAATGTGACAAAGGGACAGTTCCTTTGTCACATTCCCGGAAAGCCTGTTTGGCGCAGGGCTTCGTAGAGGAGGATGGCGGCGCTGTTGGAGAGGTTGAGTGCGCTGATGCGGTAGTCGTCCGGGTTGACGAAGTTGCCGCAGATGTCCT
>USFU01000123.1 GCA_900554135.1 uncultured Collinsella sp.
AAGCGGCAATCTGACGTTCAATCGTCGGGCATGACCAGAAGGTCAATGCCCTCCTCTTTCACGTCACCTTGCTCGCTTAGGGGCGTTTTCGCTGACTTTGCCATGGCATCGGCGTCGCCGTTGTTGGCACTTGGGGACGTTCTTTTTGTGCCGGCACCTGGGGACACTTCTTATGTCAAGAGATTGGTGCAAGAGGGATAGGTTGCCTTGCGCCGATCTAAATAAGTTGCGGTGAGATAGTTCTTGAATTGGCCTTTTTGAGGGCTAAACAGGAACTATCTCACCGCAACTGCGTTGGGGCGTTTTTTGGTAGCTGGTTTACTTGCTCGCGAACAGCCAGACCAGGATGATCGCCAGAATCACGGCGATGATGCAGGCGATGGCTCCGGTGAATTTGACGCGTGAGTCGCGGGTTCGCTTGCGCACGTCGTCTTCGGCGGCCTCGAGTTGGGCAACTTCGCGCTCGGTCTCGGTATGCTCGGCCTTGTCGCGTGCCAAGGACCCGGCGAGCGATTCGGTGATCTCGGGATGGTCGTGCACCTCGGTCGCCTGCTCGATAATCGACTGCGCATGCGCGGCATCTGCCCGGGCGTTTGCGATGGCCTGCTCTTGCTCACGGCGTGCCTTGTCCTGCGTGGCGATCTTTTCGCGCAGCTCGCGCTGGCGCGTCGCGGCGGCAGTTTTTGCGGACTGCAGCTCGTCGCGCGCGGCGTCTGCCTCAGCCGTTACGGCCTGGTGCGCGCGTTTAGCGTCGGCGATGGGGGCCTGTGCCTGCTCGACGGCCTGCTCGGCGGCAGCAAGTGAATGCTCAAGATCGGCAGTCACGCGCGGAATATCTTCCTCGGCCTTGCGGAGGGCGTCGGCAGCGTCGGAGATTTGCATAGACAACTCGTTGGTGCGTACGGTGTAATTGGCGGGATTTGCCGAAGGGTTGCGCTGCAGCTCGGCATACTCGCGACGCAAAGTCTCGAGCTGTGCGCGCGTAGCATCGGCAGTTTGTCGTGCGGCGGCGACACCGGCATCGCGCTCAGCCTTCACTTTGTCGCGGATGCGCTTGGAATCCTCAAGGCGACGAACGAGGCGGTTGCCGGTCTCGCGCGAGCTCGCCTCGCGGGCTTCCACGGCGTCGAGTGCAGCCTTCAGGCGGAGCTCGGTCGCATCGTCCTCTGCCTTCATTTGCTCGAGTTGGCCCTTGAGCTCCGTCGCTTTGGCGGCATGGGCGTCGCGGTCAATCTCGGCGGCCGCAGCGGTCTTTTGTGCCGTGGCGATTGCCTGGCGCTGGTCGGCGATGATCTGATCGTAGCGGCCTGCGATGTCCCGGCGCGTCTCAAGCTCCTCTGCCTGGTCGGCGATGCGCTGCTCAAGCTCGGCTAAATGGGCGCGGGCATCGGCGAGCGCCTTCTTGGCGGCGTTCATCTCGCGCATGGCCGACGCGCCCTGGGCAATAAAAGTGCCCACGGCGTTAGCGGTGTTTGAGACGGCGCTCCCCAGGTCGCGGCTCGTGGCGGGGGCGTGCGAGGTGGTCGGGTGCGCGGCCTCGGCGGTATTCGTATCGGCAGTCTGCGGCGCGGCGATATTGCCGGTGCCGCCTTCGATCACGGAAAAGCCCGCTGCGTGCGGGTCGACCGCGTCGGCGCCGATCGTGGGGTGCTCGAGTTGCAGGAACGAGGGCATGGTGCTGCCCTGGTCGGCAACCGGGGTCTCGCCGGGCACAAACGTCGAGGCGGCCTCGGCGGCTTCCTCTTCCTCGGCGTCGATATCGGCATCGGCGACAGCGTCCTTCATCGCTTTGACGGCATCCATCATGGAGTCCATGACGGCGTCGAGCTCTTCTTCCGAAGACACCTCGATGGGGCCTGCTACTTGCGGAGCGTTCTCGGCCTTGGGCTCAGTATCGCTCGGGTTCGGCTGCTCTAGCCGCTCTTCTTTGTCTTGCTCTGCGGTGACATTTGCGTCTGCGGCCTCGTCTGCGGCGGCAGGAGCCTCCTCGACAGCGGCATCAATGCCGCCATCGCTGCTGGTAGAAGTATCGCAGTCGTCAATGGTGTCTGCGGAATCATCAATATGCTGTTGAGTCTGGGGGTCCAGCTCGTCTGTCATAGGCATGTGCTCCTCATCGTTGTTTGTCACCCTATGATAAAGTCTCGCGCCGACATCCCGCGCGCCGCAGCAAAGTTTCAAAACGTGTTCGATGACTCGCGTCGATAGCAAAAACTCGGTCACTTTATTCAGTTTGTACTTGACAATCCCTTCGCCGAAAGACGTTATGCCGTTCGCCTACCGAGGCCTTTTCTATTCACTTGAACACGTTAAAGTTGCATGTCAGCTTTTGGCGCGTTTATTTGGATGCGCGCAGTCGGCGGGTGCGCCCGTCGCGATTTGAAAGGACTTCGTATGGGACTTTTCACTGGTAAGACCGTGATCGTCACCGGTGGCGGCAAGGCCACGCTCAAGGACGGCTCTGCTGGCTCCATCGGCTACGGCATCGATATCGCTTTTGCCAAGGAAGGCGCGAACCTCGTTATCACCGGTCGTAACGTTGCTAAGCTCGAGGCTGCCAAGGAGTCTCTTGAGGCTGAGTACGGCGTCAAGGTTCTCCCTGTTCAGGCCGATGTCTCCGCCGGCCAGGACAACGAGGCCGTCGTGCAGAACGTTATCGACAAGGCCATCGAGGAGTTCGGTCGCATCGACGCCGTCGTCAACAACGCTCAGGCCAGTGCCTCGGGCGTGACCATCGCCGACCACACCATGGACCAGTTTAACCTGGCTATTTACTCCGGCCTGTACGCCACCTACCTGTACATGCAGAAGGCCTATCCGCACCTGAAGGAGACCAAGGGCTCCGTGGTCAACTTTGCTTCGGGCGCCGGCCTGTTTGGCAACTATGGCCAGTGCAGCTATGCTGCCGCCAAGGAGGGCATCCGCGGCCTGACCCGCGTCGCCGCCAACGAGTGGGGCAAGGACGGCATCAACGTCAACATCGTGTGCCCGCTTGCCTGGACTGCTGCGCTCGAGAACTTCCAGGATGCCTATCCCGAGGCGTTCAAGGCCAACGTCCACATGCCGCCGGCGGGCCATTACGGCGACGTCGAGAAGGAGATCGGCCGCGTGGTCGTTCAGCTTTGCGGCCCCGACTTTAAGTATATGAACGGCGAGACCGTCACCCTCGAGGGCGGCATGGGCCAGCGGCCCTAACAGTTACGCGGTTCTACGAACCGCGTAACCAGTTGACGCTGCAAACCCGCCAGAGCGGCAATCTGCCTTTCAATTTCGGCGGCATGATCAAAAGATCAATGCCGCCTTGTTTCAAGGCACCTTGCTCGCTCTGGCGGGTTTTCGCTGTCGGTGCCATAACATCGGCGTTGCCTTTGTTGATGTAGTCGTTGGGGACGTTCTTAAATGACTAGTCGAAAGGGACACTCTTGTTGGCACTTGGGGACAGTCCCTGAGTGCCGGCAGATTGGGACACTCCTTTGCAAGATGGCGCTGAAGACTGTCCCCGACGACTAGTCATTTAAGAACGTCCCCAATGACTATGACCCCTTTGCACCAGTTTCTGTCGAGTCGGTGCTTCTTGCGGGTTGCCCGTATAATGGTTTGCGTATGAACCGCAACCAAGGAGTTCCAGTTTATGGACCAGAACCTTTTTAAATTCGACCTGATCGCCGAGGACCCGACGACGCACGCGCGCGCCGGCGTGCTGCATACCCCGCACGGCGACATCGAGACGCCGATCTTTATGCCCGTGGGCACCAAGGCAAACGTCAAGGGCATCCCCACCGAGACCGTCAAGCAGCTCGGCGCCCAGATCGTGCTTGCCAACACCTATCACCTGTCCATGCGTCCCGGCGAGGACACCATCGCCGAGCTGGGCGGGCTGCACAAGTTTATGAACTGGCACGGCCCCATTCTTACCGACTCGGGCGGCTTCCAGGTGTTCAGCCACAACGACGCCGTCAAGCTCACCGACGAGGGCGTGCGCTTTATCGTCAACGATTACGACGGTCGCCACGTGTTCTGGACGCCCGAGGACAACATGGAAATCGCCATGAAGCTCGGTTCCGACATCTGCATGCAGCTCGATCAGTGCCCCGGCTATCCTGCCACGCGCGCCTACGTCGAGCGCGCCGTGGAGCTGTCGAGCATGTGGGCCGAGCGCTGCTATAAGGCCCACACCCGCGATGACCAGGCGCTCTTTGGCATCGTTCAGGGCGGCATGCATCTGGACCTGCGCCTGCGCTCGCTGCGCCACCTGGAGGAGTGCGGCGACTTCCCCGGCTACGGCATCGGCGGCTACTCGGTGGGCGAGGACCACGAGACCATGTTCGAGACGCTGGCGCCGCTGGTTTCCGAATACATGCCCAAGCACAAGCCGCGCTACCTCATGGGCGTTGGCAACCCTACCACGCTCGTGCGCGGCGTTGGCGTGGGCATCGACATGTTCGACTGCGTGCTGCCGACGCGCACCGGCCGCATGGGTACGGCGTTCTCCAGTGAAGGTCGCCTTAACTTCCGCAATGCGCGCTTTGCGCACGACGACGGCCCCATCGACCCCACCTGCACCTGCCCGGTGTGCACGGGCGGCTACAGCCGCGCGCTCATCCGTCACATGGTCACGCAGAAGGAGATGCTCGGCGGCATCCTCCTGTCGATGCACAACATCTACTACCTGCTCAACCTTATGCAGCGTGCCCGCCAGGCCATTATCGAGGGCCGCTACGGCGCGTTCGTGAGCGACTGGATGAACAGCCCTGCGGCGGTGGACTACTAAGAGCGGCGCGGGCGCTTGCAGAGCGCGGGCAACGGCAAGGGGCGAGCGCCGGCCGGTCATCACGTTCGCTAACACCGTCTGCGTGGCCGCTGACCGATAGCTTGCAAGCACTTGATGCATCGTGGGTACCATACCGAATAGTTGATGTTCGGGCGGGTGTTTGGCGCATGGCGTCGACCCCGCCCGTTTTTCTTTTTCTCGATAGGAGTACCCATGATTAAGAACGAGAATGTCGAGGGCGAGCCTGCCTACGACGAGACGTACCGCCGCGGCCC
>USFU01000124.1 GCA_900554135.1 uncultured Collinsella sp.
CTTGCCAAAAGCTTGACGGATGCTGTTGAAAAAAGCGCCCCTCGGCTTGCCGAGAGGCGCTGGCGTGATGCGCTGGAACGCGTTTGGTGGCGCTATGGAGATTAGAAGTCGGCGTTACCCACGGTACGAGGGTGCGGCAGGACGTCGCGGATGTTGCCCACGCCGGTGAGGTACATCACCAAGCGCTCGAAGCCCAGACCGTAGCCGGCGTGCTTGCAGGAACCGTAGCGGCGCAGGTCAAGGTAGTACTTGTACTGCTCGGGATTCATACCCAGGTCCTTGATGCGGGCCTCGAGCAGATCCAGGCGCTCCTCGCGCTGGGAGCCGCCGATAATCTCGCCGATACCGGGAACCAGGCAGTCGGCGGCGGCGACGGTCTTGCCGTCCTCGTTCATGCGCATGTAGAACGCCTTGATCTCGGCCGGGTAGTCGGTTACGAAGGTCGGGCGCTTAAAGTGCTCCTCGGTCAGGAAACGCTCGTGCTCGGTTTGCAGGTCGATGCCCCAGCTCACGGGATAGTCAAACTTGTGACCCGCAGCGACTGCCTGCTCCAGGATCTCGACGGCCTCGGTATAGGTGACGCGGGCAAAGTTGGAGTTGGCGACATGGTCCAGGCGCTCGAGCAGGCCCTTGTCCACAAACTTGTTGAGCATGTTGAGCTCGTCGGGGCAGGTGGCCATAACGTCCTTAAGGACGTACTTGAGCATAGCCTCGGCGTTATCCATGTAGTCGTTGAGGTCGGCAAATGCCATCTCGGGCTCAATCATCCAAAACTCGGCGGCGTGGCGCGTGGTGTTGGAGTTTTCGGCGCGGAAGGTGGGGCCAAAGGTGTACACGTCGCCAAAGGCCATGGCAAAGTTCTCGGCATTGAGCTGGCCGGACACGGTGAGGCTCGCATGCTTGCCAAAGAAGTCCTGGCTCCAGTCGACCTCGCCGGACTCGGTGAGGGGCGGGTTTTTGGGGTCGAGCGTGGTCACGCGGAACATCTCGCCGGCGCCCTCGCAGTCACTCGTGGTGATGATGGGGGTGTTGACGTAGACAAAGCCCTGCTCCTGGAAGAAGCGGTGGATGGCGGCAGCCGCGACAGAGCGGATACGGAACACGGCGCGGAACAGGTTGGTGCGCGGGCGCAGGTGCTGCTGGGTGCGCAGGAACTCGACGGTGGCACGCTTCTTCTGCAGCGGGTAATCCGGGGCGCTGACGCCCTCGACCTCGATGGAGGTGGCAGAAAGCTCGAAGGGCTGGGGCGCATCGGGGGTCAGCTTGACGGTGCCGCTGCAGATGAGGGCGGCCGAGACGTTTTGATGGGCGATCTCGTCGTAGTTGTCGAGCGCCTCGCGGTTCATGACGACCTGCAGGTCGCGGAAGCAGCTGCCGTCGTTGAGTGTGACGAAGCCAAAGTTCTTCATGTCGCGGACGGACTTGACCCAGCCGGCAACGGTGACGGTCTGGCCACCGAGCGACTCGGCATCGGCATAGAGCTGCGCGATTTTGGTGCGGTTCACGTATCCTCCCATAACGGTTGTACGGATTATTTCCAAACAGTTAACCATTCTAACCCGCGAGTGGGGGCGTAGCAAAACGTCAGGCGTGATGTATGGGCGTGACGTGGGCGCCGCGCAAGCGCCGATTTTGCGGTGCCTAGTGCCCGCAGATGGCTTGGCGTATGAGAGCAGCGTAGGTGTCGATTCCCGCCTGGGTGAGGTGTGTGCCGTCGTCGACAAGGTATTCGCTGTGGCCCTCTGAGGCACCGTTCCAGTCGATGACGCCGGCGTTGTCGTTTTGGGCGCAGACGTCACGAATCGTCTGGTTATTGCGGTCCTGTAGCTCGAGCGGTACGCGCACGGTCACAAAGTAGATGGGCTTGCCGCCCACGGCATTAATCACGTCCTGCACCTGCTGGGGGTCGCGGATGAGGCCGTTGGTGCCAAGCGCGCAGATGACCACGCTTGGATCGTAGCTGGCACTGTCCTGTGCATAGACATCCTGGAAGGTGTAGAACTGGCGGCTCACCACGCCGTCGATGTACGCGTTGGGAAGCGTCGCCTGAATACCGGACTGTGCGCCCGCAGTGACCGAGTCGCCGATCATGAGCACGCGGGCGTCGCAGGTTCCGGTTGCCTCGTCGTAGGTAAAGCTCTTCCAGTCAAGGTTCTTGGGGACCTTTTCGGCGATAGGTCCCTCTTTGGGTTTTTGCTTGGTTGCGTCATCGGATGCGGTGTCGCTGGGCTGGGAATCTTTACCGGATGCGGGCTCGGCGCCCTTGTCGTTGACTCCGTTGTCCTGGGACGAGGTCGCGTTCTGGGCAAGCTCGGGACGGAGCTGCTCGGCGCGGGCGGTGGCGATGCCTGCCCAGTCAAGCGGCGCGAAGGCAAGTGCAGCGACGCATGCGGCGCCAAGCGCGGGGAGCACCATGGCGGGCGCGAGGACGTGTTTTCTTGCCGTGCTGTCCTGTTGGGCCGGCTTGTGGGACCAAGGGCGTTCGACGAGGCGATAGAAAACCTCGGCTACCGCAAGAATCAGTACAAGCTGTAATGCCTGCTCCCACCAGGCGATGCGGGTAGTGCGGGTTGCGGGGTTCATAAGAAGCAGTAGGGGATAGTGCACCAGATAAACCGAGAACGAACGTTGCCCCAACCAGACGAGTGGTTTGGCTGACAGCAGACGGCGCACGATGCACTCCGTATTCTGCACGCAGATGATGAGGAGTCCGGTGGCGAGGGCAAACAGCAAAAAGCCGCCGCGGTAGAGCCAGGCGCTCTCTCCGGTCAGCATGAGTGCGCCGGCTATAACGGCAACGAGCCACGCGATAGAAATCGCGTTGACCTTTGAGATGCCCTTGTTGGCGCCGGGGGTATGGATGTCACCGCTCAGCATCTCGCGCAGACGCGGCGCGGCGATGGCGGCTAAGGCTCCGCATAGAAGCTCGGCGGCACGGGCGTCGGTTCCGTAGTAGACGCGCGATGTGTCGGCGGTGGGATTAAACAAAAGGACCATGGCTGCCGTCGATACAAGCGCAAATGCGATCGTGATGCCGATGGCGGTGTTGCGCGACCTGGTTTTGCCGCACAGTGCCATAAGGATGACCGGCCATACCAGATAGAACTGCATGGTGACAGCGCAGAACCACAGGTGCGTGAGGGGCGAGGGGAGTCCCGCGGCGACGAAATACGAGACGTTGCGGAAGATGTAGAACCAGTTGCTCAAAAAGAGTGCCGATGGCAGGGCGTCCTGCTGCACCTTAGGGAGTAGGCTCGGGGCTGCGATATAGGTGGCGACGGCGGTAAGCGCGATGGTCACGACGATCGGCGGCATCATGCGCGCAATGCGGCGGCAGATATAGCGCGGGTACGAGAATCCGTCGTGTACCGTGGCCCGCATAATGCTTTTGGTGGCGAGATAGCCACTCAGCGTAAAGAAGAGTGTAACGCCCAAAAAACCGCCGGTCAGGCGGCTGGGGCGAAGGTGATATAGGACGACGCCGGCGATGGCGAGGGCGCGGAGCCCGTCGAGCGCGACGATGCGTTGGTTGCGTTGAGGCGCGGCATGTGCGGCGCCCGTGGGTGTGTTTTGCATCGATCTTCCTCCAATGTCGACCTAGCAGTCTAGCGCTCTGCGCGGACAAAGGAAGGGGTTCGTGCGGTTGAACAACATGCTGCGGGGCGATGCTTCGCTACGCAAAAGCCGCACCTGCGTTGATGCTCAGCTGCCTATATAGAAACGTTTCAGAACCTCTACATAGGCAAAAACAACAACACAGATGCGGCAAAGATGCACGGGTGGTTGACCCGTTATGTGACGGCAGTCTGCTACTTGGTCTTGGCAACCAGCAGCGGATCGCCAAGCTTGACGAGCGGGTTGCCGCCGATAAGCGTTCCAGACTCGCCGACATGGTCGATGCTCTTAAGACGATCGAGCTCGGAGACGATGACGGTCACGATGTCCTCGTGACCAGCGGCCTTAATGGCCTCGCGGTCGAAGCTGATGAGCGGCTGGCCCGCCTTGACCACATCGCCCATCTCGACAAAGCGGGCAAAACCCTTGCCGTTCATTTCCACAGTGCCCAGGCCAACATGGATAAACACGCGCAGACCGTCCTCGGTAATCATGCCGATGGAGTGGTTGGTGACGGTGGTGGCGCCGATACGGCCGTTGGCGGGGGCGTAAATGGTGCCGGTAATGGGCTCGATGCCGTAGCCCTGTCCGAGCATGCCCGAGGCGATGGTCTCGTCGGGAACCTCACTCAGATTGACAAGCACGCCGTTGACGGGAGCGTAGATGACGCCTTCGCGGGTGGCGAAGCTTGCTGCGGGCGGAACGGACGCCTCGCCCGACGAAGTGAACGTGGACTTGAGCGAATCGAGCAGACCCATAGATGCCTCCAACGTATCAGGCGCGCATGTTGCACGCGTGTGGTTTGCCGGAAACGTTTCGTACGTGTTTCCCAGCACGGTCAGCGCCCCTATTTTACGCTGCCTAACGATACCTCTGAACAGCGATTTTGTGATATATCAGTTGAAGGCCAACTTATTGCGGGGGTGTTTCTGCGCCGCGGGCTCAAGTGGGGTACGCTAAGGTGCGAAAAACGAGTGCGCACGAATCGCACGGAGGGAGCACCTATGATTATTGAGAACCATGCGCTGTGGGGCGAGGAGCCGACCGAGGATTATCCGGCGACGTTTACGTATCTGGGTGCCGAGCCGCTGCCCGACAAGCCCAATGGCCGCCGCCCCGCGGTGATCATCTGCGGCGGAGGCGGGTTTACGCATATCGCTCCGCACGAGCAGGACCCGGTGGCGTTTGCATTTTTGGACCGCGGCTACCAGGCCTTTGTGCTCAACTATGTGACGAGCGCCACGGGCGACGTGAGCTTTCCACACCCGCAGGCGGACCTCGCCAAGATGATCGCTACCGTGCGCGCCAACGCCGACGAGTGGCATGTCGATCCCAAGCGCGTGTGCATCGTGGGCTTCTCGGCGGGCGGCATGATTTGCGCCTCGTTGGCAACGCAGTGGAAGAC
>USFU01000125.1 GCA_900554135.1 uncultured Collinsella sp.
TCCGCTAAATAAGTAATCGCCCCCGGAAAGGTTTGCAATGGCAAAACAGCTGCCAAAGCGCGACCTTGAGAACGTGGGCCTGGGCGTCACGGGCGCGTGCGTAGCGCTCGTGACGCTTGTCGTTGCCGCGCTCATCTTTATGGTCGCCCAAAAGGGCCTCTCGGCTTTTCTCAAGGACGGCGTTTCGGTCGTCGAGTTCTTCACCGGCACCAAGTGGGACCTGGCCAACACAGCCGAAAGCGGCCTGCCCTACACCGGCGCCCTGCCCCTGATCGTCACCTCGTTTGCGGTCATGGTGCTCTCCACGCTTATCGCACTGCCCATCGCCATCGGCTCTGCCATCTTTGCGGTCGAGATCCAGCCTAAGTTTGGCTCCAAGATCTTTCAGCCGCTTATTGAGCTTTTGACCGGCATTCCCTCGGTCGTCTTTGGCTTGATCGGCTTTCACGTGGTTGTCGGCCTTATGAAGAGCGTTTTCCATGTGAGCACGGGTCTGGGCATCTTGCCCGGCGCCATCGTGCTAGCCGTCATGATCCTGCCGACTATGACTACGCTTTCGGTCGATGGCCTGCGTGCCGTGCCCGATAGCTACCGTCAGGGTTCGCTCGCGCTGGGCTACACCCGCTGGCAGACCATCTGGCACGTGGTGCTCAAGTCCGCCATGCCATCGCTCATGACTGCGGTCATCCTTGGCATGACCCGCGCCTTTGGCGAGACGCTCGCCGTGCGCATGGTTATCGGCGGCATCGAGGCCATGCCGACGTCGCTGCTGTCGCCGGCGTCCACCATCACCACCACGCTCACCACGTCCATGGCGGTCTATGCCGAGGGCTCGGCCCAGGACGATGTCCTGTGGGCGCTCGGCCTGCTGCTGATGGGCATGAGCCTCATCTTCATCCTGATCATCCACCTCATTGGCCGCAAGGGGGCGAAGGCTCGTGGCTAGCACGCACATCCATATCGACGAGGCGAGACTCGGGCGCGTCCAAAAACAGGACCGCATCGCCACGGGCGTGCTGACGGCGATCGTCGCCATCGTCATGCTCATCGTCGTCTCCATGGTGGCCTACATCCTGTTCGAGGGCATCTCGACGCTGTTCCAGCCGGGCTTCCTCACGCAGCCTGCGCGCGCCAACGGAACCCAGGGCGGCGTGCTCTACCAGCTGTTCGACTCGTTTTACCTGCTGCTGATCACCCTGGTCATCTCGGTGCCCATCAGTCTGGGCGGCGCGGTCTTTTTGGTTGAGTACGCGCCCGATGGACCCATCCGCGACATCGCCTCCACCGCCATCGAGACGCTGTCCTCTCTGCCTTCGATCGTCGTCGGCATGTTCGGCTTCCTGGTGTTCTCGGTGCAGTTGGGCTGGAAGTACTCCATTATCTCCGGCGCCGTCGCGCTCACCATGTTCAACATCCCCATCCTGGTGCGCGTGATTCAACAGGCGCTCGAGGACGTGCCGCAGGCCCAGCGCGATGCGTGCCTGGCCATGGGTCTCACCCGCTGGGAAGCCACGCTGCACATCCTGATTCCCGAAGCCATGCCCGCCATCGTGACCGGCATCGTGCTTTCGGCCGGCCGCGTGTTTGGCGAGGCTGCAGCGCTGCTCTTCACCTCGGGCATGAGCTCGCCGGTCCGCCTCAACTTCTTGAGCTTTAACCTGTCGAGCCCCACTTGCGCGTGGAACGTGTTCCGTCCCGGTGAGTCGCTCGCCGTGCATATCTACAAGATTTACGGCGAAGGCAGCCCCGAGGCCCAGCAGATCGTTTGGGGCACCGCGGCACTGCTGATGATCTGCGTGCTGCTGTTTAACGTAATCGCCCGTATCGTGGGCAAGCAACTGGCAAGGAAGATGACGGCCGAATGAGCGAGATGAATGCAACGCCCGCGACTGAAGCGGCCACGTCCGAGACCCAGGACTTTCTGTCGAGTGTGGGGGAGAGCGAGAAACATGCTCGCATAAGCGGCAAGGCCGTGAGCGACGAGGTCGTGCTCTCCACCAAGGACGTCAACGTGTACTATGGCGATCACCACGCGCTGCACGACACGTCGCTCGACTTTCACAAGGGCGAGATCACGGCGCTCATCGGGCCTTCGGGCTGCGGTAAGTCGACCTTCTTGCGCAGCCTTAACCTGATGAATCGCGAGATTCGCGGCTGCCGCGTGGAGGGCGAGATCAACTACCGCGGGCGCAACGTGAACACCAGGACCGAGAACACGTACGAGCTGCGTCGTTCCATTGGCATGGTGTTCCAGCAGCCCAACCCGTTCCGCAAGTCCATCCGTGACAACATTACGTTTGCGCCCAAGCGCCACGGTATCACCGACCGCGACGAGCTTGACCGCATGGTCGAGGAGAGCCTGCGCGGCGCGGCACTGTGGAACGAGGTCAAGGACAAGCTCGACAAGAGCGCCTATGCGCTTTCGGGCGGTCAGCAGCAGCGCCTGTGCATCGCGCGCACGCTGGCGCTCAATCCCGATGTGATCTTGTTCGACGAGCCCTGCTCGGCGCTCGACCCCATCTCGACGCTGGCGATCGAGGACCTTATGTCGTCGATTGTTGCCGATCGCGCCATCGTCATCGTGACGCACAACATGGAGCAGGCGTCGCGCGTGTCCAACCGCACGGCGTTCTTCTACATGGGCGATATGGTCGAGTACGACGAGACCGACGAGATTTTCCAACGGCCCAAGGATAAGCGGCTGAATGATTACCTCACCGGCATGTTCTCCTAGTCCGGGACATGCTTGAGGCCCGCGGCGGCCACGGTCGCCACGGGACTGATTGGAGGGGCGGGTCATCTCTTGTGGGAGATGGCCCGCCTTTTTGTGTCGCGTGCGGCCCGCCTTTTCGCTGCTATCATGGACAACGTTGAATTTCTACGAAGGAGCAGGGCACATGGCGATTCTTTTGGGATGCGATTCCGTCAGCCTAGAGTTTCCCACCAAGCATATTTTCGATAGCGTGACGCTCGGCGTGGGCGAGGGCGACCGTATTGGTATTGTCGGCAAAAACGGCGACGGCAAGTCGACGCTGCTGAGCGTGCTCGCTGGCACGCTGGAGCCCGACGACGGCCGCGTGACGCACCGTCGCGGCACCACGATCGGTCTGCTCGGCCAAAAGGACCAGCTGGCCGATACTGATACCGTGCATCATGCCGTCGTCGGTGACACGCCCGAATACGAGTGGGCCTCGAGCCCACGTACGCGCCAGATTCTGGCCGGCCTTATTAGCGATGTGCCCTGGGAGGGCACGGTGGGCGAGCTTTCGGGCGGCCAGCGCCGTCGCGTGGACCTCGCGCGCCTGCTGATCGGCGACTACGACGTGCTCATGCTCGACGAGCCCACCAACCACCTGGACATGCGCACCATCAACTGGCTCGCGCGTCACTTAAAGGCCCGCTGGCAGCGCGGCCAGGGCGCGATGCTCGTGGTCACGCACGACCGCTGGTTCTTGGACGAGGTCTGTACCAGTATGTGGGAGGTCCACGACGGCCAGGTCGATCCCTTCGAGGGCGGTTACTCCGCATATATCCTGCAGCGCGTGGAGCGCGACCGCATGGCCGCGGTTACCGAGGAGCGCCGTCGCAACATGGCGCGCAAGGAGCTCGCGTGGCTGAGCCGCGGTGCCCAGGCGCGCTCCACCAAGCCCAAGTTTCGCGTGGATGCCGCTCGCGAGCTGATCGCCGACGTGCCGCCCGTGCGTGACGAGCTGGAGCTCAAGCGCCTGGCCGTGAGCCGCCTGGGCAAGCAGGTTATCGACGTCATTGACGTGGACGCCGGCTATGCGGATGACGACGGCACGTCCAAGCAGGTGCTCTCCGACGTGACTTGGCTCATCGGCGCCGGCGACCGCTATGGCCTGCTGGGTGAGAACGGCGCCGGCAAGTCCACGCTGCTCGATGTGATCCAGGGCAAGATCGCACCCCTGCGCGGCCGCGTGAAGATTGGCCAGACGGTGCGCTTTGGCGTGCTGTCGCAGCAGCTCGAGGAGCTCGAACCCTACATGGGTGACACGATTCGCGAGGTGCTCAGCAACTACAAGAAATACTACGTCATCGACGGCAAGGAGACCTCGCCCGAGAAGCTCTGCGAGCGCCTGGGCTTTACGACGCAGCAGCTCTGGAGCCGCATCGGTGACCTTTCGGGCGGCCAACGCCGTCGCCTGTCGCTGCTGCTGACGATCCTGGACGAGCCTAACGTGCTCATCCTGGACGAGCCGGGCAACGATCTGGATACCGATATGCTGGCGATTGTCGAGGACCTGCTCGACGGCTGGCCGGGCACGCTGATTCTGGTGACGCACGACCGCTTCTTGATGGAGCGCGTGACCGACCAGCAGTGGGCGCTGCTCGACGGCCACCTGACGCATATGCCCGGCGGCGTGGACCAGTACCTGCGCCTGTGCAACGCTACCGCCGAGGGCGAGCCCGTGGGCGCGCCGAGCGCCAAGACCGGCACGTTTGACACCGGTGCCGCGGCAGCTGCGGCCGAAAAGCCCAAGTCGAGCGGTCAGCCCAACGGCCTGTCCAACGCCGAGCGCCAGAAGCTCCGCCGCGAGGTGAGTTCGCTCGAGCGCAAGATGGAGACGCAGCGCGCCCGCGTTGAGGAGGCCGAGGCAGCAATGGCCCAAGTCGATCCCACCAACTACACGGCGCTCGGCGAGCAGCAGGCAAAGATCGACGAGGCTCACGCTGCCATGGACGAGCTGGAGATGGTGTGGCTCGAGGCGAGTGAAAAGCTCGAGGGCGAGGAGTAGGCGAGGATGATCAAAGCCGCGTTTTTCGATATCGACGGCACGCTGCTGAGCTTTAAGACCCATCGGATTCCGGCGTCGGCGCAGCAGGTGCTCGACAGCTTTCGCGAGCAGGGGATCGCGTGCGTGATCGCCACGGGCCGTCCGACCTACCAGATGCCGGACTGGCTGTTCGACCTGGGCTGGGATGCGTACAT
>USFU01000126.1 GCA_900554135.1 uncultured Collinsella sp.
TTAATTTTTTTACCCTATTTTTAGCCGGGGGGGTCTGCCGCCTTTTTTTGGCGGCGGCGGCCGCCCTTCGTGCGTTTTGTTGTTGTCAGCTGTTAGTGGCTGTGCGGGCAATTGGCGCAGCAGCCGCTGGTGGCGTTGGTACTGGAACCACCGCTTCGCTGGTCGGTGTTGTAGAAGCCGCTGCCCTCAAACTTGATGCCGCTGGCCGAGAACGTCTTGGCCGCCGGAGCGCCGCAGCTGGGACACACGACCTCGGGGGTCTCGGACATGGGATGCTCAACCTCAAACACGTTGCCGCAGCTCGAGCACTTGTAATCGTAGCGCGCCATAATACTTCCTTTTCAGCACAAAGCGGGCAGATCGCTCTGCCCGCATAAATTCAAACGTCTGTAACTGTACCCTATATCGGGGGTTTTATCACGCTTCGCCCCAGAATCTATGGGTGTTGCGCAGGAGCTGTGCAGTTTTGCCCTCGGCGGCCGCAACGTCGGCCTCATCGGCCTGCCACGTCCAGTTGCCCGTGGCAACACCCGGCACGTTCATGCGCGCATCGTCGCCTAGCCCCAGGATGTCCTGCAGCGGCATCATCACCAGGGGAGCGTCGCTTGCCAGCGCGTCGCCCATCAGCTTGACCGCCACCTCAACACCGCTCGGCTCGTCGCCGCCCGCAAAGGAGCGCGTGCACCAACCGGCCAGCGTCGACGTGTCGTGCGTCGAGGTGTACAGAATCTTGCCCGGCGTGGGATGCACGCCGCAGCGGACGTCGTAATCGCTAAACTCCAGCACGTCCATACCGGGGAAGCCGCAGGTCGAAGCCATGGCGCGAACGCCGGGCGTCAGGTAACCCAGGTCCTCGGCGATAAAGTTGAGCGGCCCCAGCTCGTCATAGGCAGTCTGGAACAGATCCTTGCCCGGACCTGCCAGCCAGCGCCCGTCGGCACAGGCCTTGCCTGCGGGGATGCTAAAGTAGCTGTGGAATCCCAGGAAGTGGTCCAGGCGCACACGGTCGTAGAGCGAGAATGCGCGACGCAGACGGTCCATCCACCAGCGGTAGCCGTTCTCCTTCATGTGGTCCCAGCGGAAGGTGGGGTTGCCCCACACCTGGCCCTCGGGCGCAAAATTGTCGGGCGGCGCGCCAGAAATCTCAATCGCCTTGCCGGTATCGGACAGCCAGAAGTTCTCGGGCTCGCTCCACGCGTCTGCCGAATCGTCCGAAACATACATGGGGATATCGCCGATGACCTCGATGCCCTTCTTGTGCGCATAGTTCATGAGCTCGCACCAGGCCAGGTCAAAGCGGTACTGCATGTACGCCTGCAGCTCTGCCTCGTCGTGGAATCGCTTGTCGTCAATCAGATGCTCGTTGTAGCGCGCGACATCCGCCGGCCAATCGTGACGAGACTCGCCCTCAAAGTTCTTCTTGACGGCCATGTAGACGCAGTACTTCTCGAGCCAATCGGCGTTGCGATGCTTAAACGCCGTGTAGAGCGGGTCTGCATCCTCGCCGCCATGGGCCTTCCAAGTCTCAAAGTCGGCCGCCAGCTCCTCTTGGCTTTCGGGCAGCAGGTCGATATTGCCCGCAAAGGCCGAAGGCCCAGCGTAAGGGGAGCGGAAGAAGTCCGTCGGGTTGACAGGCAGAACCTGCCAGTAGCGTATACCCATAGCGGCCAGATGGTCGATAAAGCGACGCGTGGGCGCACCAATCGTACCGGGCTTGCCGTCGTCGGTGGGCACTGAGGTGATATGGCACACGACGCCCGCGCCGTGATCGAGCGGCTCCTGCAGGCGCTGCTCGGCATGGTGATAGATGATCGACGAGCCCAACGGATACAGATCGATCGTGACCGTACCGTTGTGGATCTCGCACTCGTGACCGCTGATCACGTCACTCGCGCATTCGCCGAGCGCCGGAATCGTCACGCGGTGCGAATTGCGCAGGCTGCGGTTGATGATAACCGTTGCGGACTCTCCATCCTTGCCCGTGCGGTTGTATGCCAGCACCTCGTCGTTGAGCGCGAAGGCCTTGATCTCGCCGTCGATCATAAATGGCAGTGCGCGGCGTACGGCGGAGGCGTTCTTGACAATTGCCAGCGTGTCGAAGTCGTGCAGTTGGTCCTTGGTCGGCAGGGTGCGGCGGTTGCCCGGGTCGGTAAGGCCCTCCAGGCCGTACTCGTCGCCGTAGTAGATCGAAGGCACGCCGGGGAAGGTCATCTGCATGAGCGTTGCAAGCCAAAAACGGCTCTTGGCCAGGCCCATCGAGTTCTCGTCCAGGCGCCATTTGCTGCGCTCGCACTCGGGCAGCTTCGACTCGTCGGGTCCGCCGCCGAGCACCGAGATAATGCGCGGACGGTCGTGGCTCGAAAGCAGATTGAGCGCGCAGGACAATGCCTCGCTCGGGTAGTTCTCGCGCAGGGTTTCGATATCCTCGGCTGCCTGGTAGGCATTCTTGTAGCCCATCAAAAAGCCGATAACCATGTCGCGGAAGGGGTAATCCATAGCAGAGTCCAGCTCGGAGCCCTGCAGGTAGCGGCGCAGATGGCCGTAGCTAATCTTATTGGAAGCGTCTTCCCAGACTTCGCCGAGCAACAGTGCATCGGGCTTCTCGGCAAGTACGGCCTTCTTGATTTCGGCCAGGAAGTCGTCGGAAAGCTCGTCAGCGACGTCCAGGCGCCAACCATGGGCACCGGCGCGCAGCCATTTGCGGATCACGCCGTCCTTGCCCAGGAGCCTCTCGCGCACCAGCTCGGACTTCTCGTTGATAGCCGGCATATTGCCCACGCCCCACCAGCAGTCGTACGAGCCGTCCTCGTGGAAGGTAAACGCATCGCGCCACGGCGAATCCTCGCTCTGCCAGGCGCCCACGCCGGGGTAGTTGCCGTAGCGGTTGAAATAGATCGAATCGTCGCCCGTGTGGTTGAACACACCGTCCAGGATGATGGAGATGCCCAGCTTCTCGGCTGCCTGGCACAGCTCGGTAAAGTCTTGCTCGGTGCCCAGGATCGGGTCGATCTTGGTGTAGTCGGCCGTGTCGTAGCGGTGGTTGCTCGCGGCTTCAAAGATGGGGTTGAGGTAGATGGCCGTAAAGCCCAGCTCGGCAATGCGGGGCAGGTCTTCCTGGATGCCCTTGAGCGAGCCGCCGTAGAAGTCCCAGGTCTTGATGGAGCCGTCCTCGGCGCGCTCGTACACGGGCGGCTCGTTCCAGTCCTCGACCATCCGGCGCTGAATGCCCTTGCGCGGTTTTTCGAGTTGGGCCATTGTGCGCTCGCGCCAATGCTCGTCACGGGCGTAGCGGTCGGGGAAGATCTGGTAGACCATGCCACGCTCGTACCAGGTGGGGCGGTTTTCGCGGTGCTTGTAGACGGTAATCTGGAAGGACGGCACCTCGGCGTAGTCGTAGGTTACGCCCTCGCCTCCGGTGCGGCCCTGGGGCGCGCCCAGGCGAACCTCGGGCTGGCCCTCGATATTGCATATAAAGCTGTACCACACAAGACACGGTTCAGTGCATTTGAGCTCGCCGGTAAAAATGCCATCGCCTTCGTGCTTCATCGGAATCAGGGTCTCGCCGACTTCATCGACCCAGGTACGTAGGGTGAGTGTTGCCTGGTTGGGATCGGCATCCTCCAAAATCACCGAGAGTGCAACGGTAGTTCCTGTGGTCACAGCGCCAAACGGAGTGCGAAACTGCGGTAGGCGGCTGTTGTGTATCAATCTCATAGTACGGTCCAGTTCAATAGAATCACGGCCTGCGGGCCATGGGCTTTACGCACAAATTGTAAGTATATCTGTTGTACACAGGGTGTATAAACAACATCCGTTTACCATCGGCGAACGGTTGTCCTAGAAAATCGTTTTACCAACTATCTACAGAGAAGGGGCGCCCGGTTGGAGCGCCCCTTGTTTAGGGTTTTGATTAGGTTTTAGATCGTCTGCGGGCTAGCGGCGCTTGCGGGTGGCCGTTGCCTTGCGGACGGAGGTCTTCTTGGTCGGGGCCTTTTCCTCGGCCGGAGCGGCAGGGGAGACCGGGGCCTCCTTGGCGGGCTCGGGCTTAGCCTCTGCCTTCGGGGCGGCCTTGACCTCGGCGGCCTTCGGCACCGGCTTGACCTTTACCTCGGCCTTGGGCCCCTCTTTGGCAGCAGCGGGCTTAGTCTCCGCCTTGGGAGTTGCGGCCTTTGCCGTGGTCTTCTTAGCTGTCGTCGTGCGCTTTCGCGTGGTCGTCTTCGCGGTGGGCTTGGCCTCGACGGTTGCCTCCGCCTTGGACTCGGCAGGCGTCTCCTCGACCTTGGCGGCCGGCTTTGCGGCAGCCTTGGGGGCGGCCTTCTTTGCAGTGGCCTTGGTTGCCGCCGCCTTCGTTGCTGTAGCCTTCTTGGCGGTCGTGCTCTTGGTCGCGGTCGTCTTCTTGGCAGTGGTCTTGGCCGGTGTCTTGACGGCGGGCTTGGCCTCGACGGCGGCTTCAGCCTTTACCTCGGGAGCGACCTCGGCCTCGGCGGCCTTCTTTGCAGCGGCGGTCGTGCGCTTGCGCGTGGTCGTCGCCTTGGCAGCGGTGGTCTTGGTTGCCGCCGTCTTGGTCGCTGTGGCCTTCTTGGCCGTCGTCTTGCGCGTCGTGGTCTTCTTGGCGGCGGGCTTTGCAGCCGGCTTAGCCTCAGCCTCGGGAGCTGCCTCAGCCTTCACCTCAGATTCAGCCTCAACCGGCTTCTCCTCGGCCTTGGGCTCCTCAGCAGCAGCGGGCGCCTCAACAACCGGCTCGGCCTTGGGCTCGGCCGCAGTCTCCCCGGCCACAACCACAGGCTCGTCGACAACTGCCGCCGGCCTCTCGATCTCCGGATGCATAAAGAAGTACAGGTCCAGATACTTGTCGGCCGAGCGTGTCCAGCTAAAGTCCTGGCTCATGGCCTGCGTGACCAGCTGGTTCCAGGCATCGCGGTTGTCCCAGAACAGGCGTGC
>USFU01000127.1 GCA_900554135.1 uncultured Collinsella sp.
GATATCGAGCCGCGCGCCATCGACCTTGCTACCAAAAACCGCGATGCGCTTGGCCTCACGTCCGACGAGGTCGCCTTCAGCCTCACCAACCTGGTGAGTTCCATTCCCCGCGAAGAGTGGGGCACCTTTGACGTACTCGTCTCCAACCCGCCCTACATCCCCACCGATGTCATGCGCTCGCTGCCGCATGAGGTCAAGGACTTTGAGCCCGATCTGGCGCTCGAGGGCGGTGCCGACGGTCTCGATATCTTCCGCCGCCTGCTCAACGCGGCGCCCTACATGCTGCGTGCCGGCGGCCTGTTTGCCTGCGAGCTCTACGAGGGCGCGCTCGACGCCGCGGCCGAGCTCTGTCGTCAAGCAGGCCTTTCGGACGTGCGTATCGTCCACGACCTCACCGATCGTCCCCGCATCGTTCGAGCCATCGTCACCGAGCCCAAGCAACGCCAGTAATATTTATTAACTGGTTAGCAAAAATTATAAAGTAGTTTATAATTAGGACGGCTGAAAGAGGTCGGCCCATGCAACCTCCTACCTTTCGGGAAATCATTGCCCTACTCAAGCACGATGGATTCGTGAAGGTCGCGCAAGTCGGTAGTCATGCTAAGTATGTTTCTGGTGACCGCGTTGTCACCGTGAACGGCTCTGGTGGTGATCGACCAAAGAAGGGCACGTGGGCAAGTATTCGTCGCCAAGCTGGATGGTAGTTGGAGGCAAAATGAGGCAGCGATTTACCTATGACTGCGTTCTCATAAAAGAAGACGATGGTTACTGCGCTAGCTTCCCGCAGATTCCCGGCGCCTTTGCCGATGGCGATACGCGCGAAGAAGCGATTGCCCATGCCACCGAGGCACTGATGGCGTTTTTGGCCGACGACCTCAACAACGGTTTGACTCCGGCAGGGTACGAACGCTCGGCCGAGGTCGTGGCCCTTTCAGTCGAAATCGACCACGAGGACGCTCGGGAAGCGGCGTGCCGAACATTTAAAGACGCAGCGCTGGACCTCAAAGTCTCCGCTCCGCGGATTACCGCGCTGGTCAAAGCCGGAAAGCTCGATGTTGAACTCGTCGACGGCCGTCGGATGATAACGATAGACAGCATCGAGCGTTACGCCGCCCAAGAACGTCACGCCGGCAGGCCAAAGAAGTTCGTCGCAGTCCAATAACCCCCTCACTTTCACCGACTACTAGAGCCGCTCACCAAACCAACATGCGCTCTGGGCAAATAGGTTGAACGTTTCGTGCGAGAATGCCCCACAGTAAACAAACTTGCACCAGAGCGTAAGGGGCTGGCATACACATGCAGACGGTCTATCGGGTATACGAGGGAGCGCGCGAGCCGCATCGGCTTGCCGTCGAGCGCACGGCCGAGGTGCTCGGTCGCGGCGGCCTGGCGCTGATCCCGACCGAGACGGTCTACGGTGTCGCCGTGGCGGTCAACGCCTTCTCGGATGCCGTTCCGCAAGATACAAGTGAATCTCTGCCGTGGCCGCGCGACCCGCAGGCCACCGTCAACGGTGCCGCGGTCCCCGCGCTCGGTACCGGTTATCGCCGTATCTTTACCCTCAAACAGCGCGAACTCACGCAAACCGTCGCCTGGCTGGTCGATGATGCCAAGGCCCTTGACCGCTACGGCGTGGATATCCCAAACGAGGCCCGTGTGCTCGCCCGAAGATGTTGGCCGGGTGCGTTGACCATCGTGGTCAAGGCAGCCCCCTGCGTGCCGACCTTTATGCGCGCCGCCGATGACACGGTGGCTCTTCGCGCGTCGGCCTCGCCTGTGGTGCAGGCGCTCATCCGCGCCTGCGGCAGTCCCCTTGCCTGCACGAGCGCCAACACGCACGGCGCGCCCTCGCCGGCAAGCTTTGCCGCCGTCGAGGGTCGCATCCTGGAGGGGGTTGATGTTGCCGTCGACGCCGGTGAGACCCCGTGTCGCGACGCCTCGACCATCGTGTCGTTTCAGCACGGCGGGCTCCAGATCCTGCGCCAAGGCGCACTTCCCGCATCAGAGATCGAACGGGTCCTGTCCGACCCGATGCAATAGAAAGGTGTAAGCGATGTCGTTGAATCTGGGTAGCCTGGGCATGGAAGATGCCTCGTTTAACTTTGGCGGTTCCTACATTATGGCACTCGACTGCGGCACCACCTCGGTACTTGCGACCATCGTCGACGAGTACGGATGCATCGTCGCGCAGGCACGTCGCAGCGTCAAAACCAGCTTCCCGCGTCCCGGTTGGGTAGAGCAAGACCCCATGGCGGTGCTTGCCAGCCAGATCGCCGTCATGATGGAAGTCCAGTTTAAGAGCGGTATCCACTCCGACCGCATTGCCGCCATCGGCATCTCCAACCAGCGCGAGACCACGGTGGTCTGGGACCGCGTGAGCGGTCAGCCGATCTATAACGCCATCGTATGGCAGTGCCGCCGTACCGCGTCGGTAATCGAGGCGTTGGTTGAACAGGGTTGCGAGGAGTTGGTGCGCTCCCGCACGGGACTCACGCTCGACCCGTATTTCTCGGCCTCCAAGGTGCAGTGGATTCTCGACAACGTCGACGGCGCACGCGAGAGCGCGGCGGCGGGCGACCTCATGTTTGGCACCATCGACACCTGGCTCATCTACAACCTCACTGGCGGCCAGGTCTTTGCCACCGACTACACCAATGCCAGCCGCACGGCACTCTTTAATATCCATACGCTCGATTGGGACGACGACCTGCTGGCGCTCTTTGACGTTCCACGTTCCATGATGCCCGAGGTTCGCTGGAGCTCGGGCGACTACGGCCGCGTCGCGAGCGACATCATGACCAACATGCCGCCCATCATGGGCGTGGCGGGCGACCAGCAGGCGTCGCTGTTCGGCCACTGCTGTTTCCGTCCCGGCCAGACCAAAAACACCTATGGCACGGGTTGCTTTATGCTCATGAACACCGGCGACGAGATCGTCGAATCCAAGAACGGCCTGGTCTCCACCATCGGTATCGCTGCGAACGGGAAGATCAGCTATGCACTCGAGGGCTCCATCTTTGCTGCCGGCTCCACCATGAACTGGCTTCGTAACAACATGGGCATCATCTCGAGCGTGAGCGAGTCGGCACAACTCGCCGCTTCGATTAACGACAACGAGGGCTGCTACTTCGTTCCCGCCTTTGCGGGTTTGGGCGCTCCCTGGTGGGACCCGCATGCCCGCGGTATCGTGTGCGGTCTGACCGGCGCCTCGAGCCGTGCGACCATCGTGCGCGCCGCCTGCGAATCCATGGCATATCAGAGCTACGACGTGCTGCGCGCCATGGAGCAGGACGTGGGGCTTTCGATCGAGCGCCTGTCTGTCGATGGCGGTGCCTCGCGCAACGAGTTCATCATGCAATTTCAGGCCGACCTGCTGGATATCCCCGTGCTGCAATGCGAGACGGTGGAGACCACGGCAATCGGTGCCGCGTACTTGGCGGGTCTTGCCGTCGGCTATTGGGAAGACCTGGAAGAGCTGGAGCAAAATGCCCAGATCGTTAGGACCTTCCTTCCCCACATGTCCGCCGTGCGCCGCGAGCAAAACCTTGCGGGCTGGCGTGATGCAGTCAAGCGCTCGCTCAGTACCGCACAGTAGGGCCGCGGTGGGCTGCTCGATACAACAAACCGCTAAACTAATGCATGGCGTGCGGTGGCGACATTGCTGCGCGCCTTGTCAGCAAGGCCGTTTTGCGGCCGCAACGAAAGGGGCAATCAACCCATGACCGTCACCTACGATGCGTCCCGTGTGACGCTTGTCGATCATCCGCTCGTTCAGCACAAGCTGTCGATCCTGCGCGATAAAAACACCGGCACCAACCAGTTCCGCCAGCTCGTGCGCGAACTCGCGCTTTTTGACGGCTACGAGGCCATGCGCAACCTGCCCATGGAAGACGTCGAGGTCGAGACCCCCATCACCACCGCCACGTTTAAGCAGCTTGCCGGCAAGAAACTCGCCATCGTGCCCATCCTGCGTGCGGGCCTTGGCATGGTCGACGGTATCCTCGACCTGGTGCCCTCCGCTCGCGTGGGCCACATCGGCATGGAGCGCGACGAGGTCACCCACGAGCCGCACGAGTACTACTGCAAGATGCCCAAGGACATCGACCAGCGCATCTGCCTGGTTGTCGACCCCATGCTCGCTACGGGCGGCTCGGCCGAGATGGCCATCAGCTACCTGCGCGAGCGCGGTGTCAAGGACATCCGCATGCTGTGCATCGTCGCGGCCCCCGAGGGTCTCAAGTCGCTGACCGAGAAGGACCCAGATGTGCATATCTATACCTGCGCCATCGACGACCATCTCAACGAGGCCGCCTACATCGTTCCCGGCCTGGGCGACGCCGGCGACCGCATCTACGGCACGCTCTAGTCGTTGGGCCTTGTCGGCTACGGTCACAAATACGAAGAAACGGTGCGCGCGGACGAACAAAAGGCGACCGCGCGCACTCCCGTTAACGGACGTTTTGCCCTGCAGGGTTCGAGAAAAACGTATTACCTACCTGCGGCATAAAGAAGGTCTTAAGAAAACGAACAGGTGCGTATTAACCGATGCTTTTTCGGTTGTACTTTAGCGATTGGCTCGTACAATAGTCACCAATGTTTGGCGGGAACTGTTCTGGGAAGCGTTAAAGAGGGAAAGTGAGGACGCCAGTGTTTCAGATAGCCGATCTGCTCGCTATCGTTGCAGGCGTCATCGCGGGCGCGGTCGCCTTTCTTCCCTTTGTTTTTACGCTCAAGCCGGTTCTTGACGATAAGCAGAATGCGGACATGCTCAAGGGCATGGTGAGTCTGGCGGTCTCGGCAATCGCCCTACTCGTCTTTACCTTGGTTGTGTTTGTGTTGTTCGGAGAGGCATTTCGCATGTTCCTCCTGGGCGAGGCGATCGGCTTCGTGGCCTTTATGGCCGCCTGCACGG
>USFU01000128.1 GCA_900554135.1 uncultured Collinsella sp.
CTGCTCGGTCATCTTCCTGACGCACCGCGCGCTCGAGAAGGACGTCCAGGCTGCCGCCGCCGAGCTTGCCAGCGTCGACTGCGTGGCCGAGGTCGCCAACGTCCTGCGTATCGAGGACGTCGAGGCCTGGGCCGAAGGCGTCATGGCCAACTAATCCATCAATCGCCTAGCAATACGCGCTTTGAGGGCTCCCGTCCGATGTGGGACGGGAGCCCTTTTGTCTCCTGCCCCAAGCACAACGGCAGAGCACATTTGCGCGAGCCGCTCATCGGTAACGCGGGCTACCGTTCACCGATATGCAAACGCGGTCGATTCCGGCTACCGCTACGCTGTGCTGCGTACGTCCACCCCCGAAGAATGGAGGCACCATGTTGCTCGAGGGCAAGAAAGCAATCGTCACCGGAGGCACGCGCGGTATCGGCTATGCCATCGCCTGCCGTTTTATCGAGGAGGGCGCCTCCGTCACTGTCTTTGGCTCGCGTCAAGAGACCGCCGATGCGGCCGTTGAGAAGCTGACAGCCGCCTATCCCGACGCCAAGGTCTGGGGCCGCTCCTGCGACCTCACCTCACTCGAAGCCGTGACCGAGGCCTTTACCCAGGCTGCAGCCGACATGGGCGGCTTGGACACGGTCGTCAACAATGCCGGTATCTCCCAGCGTTCACCCCTCTTGGACTACACGGCCGAGGAGTTCGCAAAGGTCATGGACCTTAACGTCGTCGCCGTCTTTAATGGCCACCAGGCTGCCGCCAAGATCATGACCGAGGCCGGCCACGGCGGCACCATCACTACCACAAGCTCGATGGTCGCCAAGTACGGCCAGCCCTCCGGCGTCGGTTACCCCACGTCCAAGTTTGCCGTCAACGGTATGGTCCAGTCGCTCTCGCGCGAGCTCGCCCCCATGGGTATTCGCGTCAACGCCGTCGCCCCAGGCGTAACCAAGACCGATATGGTCGCCAACCTGCCCGAAGAGGTCATCAAGCCCATCATCGCCACCATTCCGCTGGGTCGCATGGGAGAGCCCGAGGATGTCGCCAACGCCTTTGTCTTCTTGGCAAGCGACATGTCCTCCTATGTCACGGGCGCCATCCTCCCCGTCGACGGAGCCGCCCGCTCCTAAGGGGCCACAAGCCTCAGCTCCCAGCCTCAATATTGCTCAACCAAAAGGCGCGCTGTCTGCATCAGCCGCAGGCAGCGCGCCTTCTTCTGTTTGAAGTGGAAGCCTGTCCCAGAATTTCGGCTCAAAACGGGACGAAGCTTCCCTCAGGGCCATGTTTCGGAAAGTGTGCCCCGTTTTGAACGCCGATTCTGGGACACCGTTTCCGCAACGGGTCTCTCGCGGAAAGCGCGTCCCACTCTGGACGCCCATTCCGGGACACCGTTTCCCAACGGCCCCTGTTTCGGAAACCGCATCCCGTTTCGAGCCTTCAAAGCGTGACGCGACTCCCTTGAGAGACTATCGACTACTTACCGTCGTCGTCCTGGGCTTCTTCGCGCGCATAGAGTTCCAGCATGCGGCGGCGATATTCGTGCACGGCGAGCTTGGCGCGCTCCAGGCGGCGACGCTCGCGCGGAGTCAGCTTGGACGGGTCGATCTCATCGCCATAGGTCTTCTCGGCCAGCAAATGAGCGGCGTCCACGATACGGGCATCGATGTGCCCGTTTGCCGCCTCGGTCGAGAGGCGGTCGGCAATGGAATCAAGGGTAGGTATGCCGTCGAGCGAACGCCCATGTCCATGCGAGGTCAGCAGCTCGTGCTCGCGTGCGAGCAGGCTCGCCAAATCGTGATGGGCGCGCAAGATGTCAAGCGCATCGGATGGATGCTCGGCAACCTCTGCCACGGCAGCGACCGGTGCGGCGTCGACCACGCGGTAGAAGAGCTGCGCGAGCAGCGGCATCAAGAACACCGTGATGGCACCGGCGGCAACCATGACCGACGCAATATCTTGCGACAGCGCGCCCGCGTTGACGGCCACGCTCGTCACGGCAACGATGATCGGCAGCGCCGTGGTGCAGTACAGGGCCACGGTAATGCGACCATACGCCGACACATCGCGCGTCGCAGGACAAATGCTCATAGAGATGAGAATGGGCACGGCGCGAATGATCAGCAACGCCACGATAAAGCCCGCGAGCAGCCCGGGGCGCGACGCCACGGCCGTCAGGTCAATCTTTGCGCCCGATACAGTAAAGAACACCGGAATCAAAAAGCCGTAGGCCAGGCCGTCGAGCTTGGTCTCGAGCGTATGGTTGCCCTCGGGGATGATATAGCGCAGGACAAAGCCGGCGGCAAAAGAACCCAACACGATGTCGAGGTCAAAGACGGCGGAGAATGCCACGAGCGTGACCAGGATGAGCACCGTCAGGCGCACGAAGGTCTGCGACGTGGTATCGGCGCGTTCCTCGACAAACGCAAAGAAGCGGCTGCCGACGCGCTTGGAGCGGCTTGGGACCACGGCCAGCAACACGCAGACCACCGCAAACAAGCCAAGAATCACGAGCGTCTGGATGCCGGTGCGGGCAGACAGCAGCACCGACATGGCGAGCACGGGACCGAGCTCGCCCCAAGTGCCATACGCGAGAATCGAGTCGCCCACACGCGTGCCGGTGAGCGAGCGCTCACGCATGATGGGCACGAGCGTGCCGAGCGCCGTAGAAGTGAGGGCAAGCGTCACGGCGATACCGTCGAAATGACTGACCGAGAACCACGGGGTAAAGCGCACGGCAAGCCAGGCGATACCAAACGTGACGACCCACGTCGCCAAGCCGTAGCGCCCCTCGACGCCCGTGATGCTCTTGGGGTCGATCTCAAAGCCGGCAAGCAGGAACAAAAAGGCCAGGCCGAGCTCGGACACAAGCGAGACCTCGGCATCTACATGGATGACGCCGAGCATATGGGGTCCCAGCACCGCGCCGAACACGAGCAAAAAGACGGTCTCGGGAACGGGTTTTCCGGGAATCGCCGAGGCGATGAAGGGGCTTGCGAAGGCCACGAGCGCGATGATGGCGAGCGAAACGAATGCCATGTGATGCCTTTCTCTTGTTTGCGCTTCACTGTAGCACCCTCGCCGTCCTCAACGCGCCGCGAGCTGTCGTATCATAGTGAGGTTTACAAACATGTGGCTCAAGGCGACCGCGAGGCTTGCCCCGTAAACCGACCGCTGCCGCATACCGTACCGTACGCCCAACCGATCAGGAAGGCAGGAACCAATGGTCTCTCGTATCTACGTGGAGAAGAAACCCGGGTTCGACGTCGAGGCTCAGCAGCTCAAGGGCGAGCTGACCGAGATTCTCGGCATCAAGGGCATCGAGGCCCTGAGGATCATCAACCGCTACGACGTCGAGGGCATCGACGAGGAGCTTTTCCGCTCCTGCGTGCCGACCGTCTTTAGCGAGCCCCAGGTCGATGTGACCTACGACGAGCTCCCCGCAAGCGATGGCGCCGTCTTTGCCGTCGAATTCCTGCCTGGCCAGTTTGACCAGCGCGCCGACTCCGCCAGCGAGTGCGTGCAGCTCATCAGCCAGGGCGAGCGCCCCGCCGTGCGCTCCGCCAAGGTCTATATGATCTCGGGCGCTCTGGACGAAGCCGCCATCGAGGCCATCAAGCACTACGTGGTGAACCCCGTCGAGGCGCGCATCGCCTCGCTCGACTTGCCCGAGACGCTGTACATGGAGACCCCCGAGCCCCAGCCCGTCGAAGTGCTCGACGGCTTCCGCGAGCTCGATGAGGCCGGCCTTGCCGCCTTTATTTCCGAGCGCGGTCTTGCCATGGACGAGGCGGACATCGCCTTCTGCCAGCAGTACTTCCGCGATGAGGATCGCGACCCCACCATCACCGAGATCCGCGTGATCGACACCTACTGGTCCGACCACTGCCGCCATACCACCTTCGGCACCGTCCTGGACGACGTGACGATCGACGACGCCGTGGTGCAGCAGGCCTTCGACCGCTACATGGAGATGCGCCACGAGCTCGGTCGCGACGCCAAGCCCGTCTGCCTCATGGACATGGGCACCATCGGCGCCAAGTACCTTAAGAAGACCGGCGTCATGACCGATGTCGACGAGTCCGAGGAGATCAACGCCTGCACCGTCAAGGTAAAGGTCGATGTCGACGGCGAGGACCAGGACTGGCTGTTCCTGTTTAAGAACGAGACCCACAACCACCCGACCGAGATCGAGCCCTTCGGCGGTGCCGCCACCTGCGTGGGCGGCGCCATCCGCGACCCGCTCTCGGGCCGCAGCTACGTGTATCAGGCCATGCGTGTCACCGGCGCCGGCGACCCCACCGTCCCCGTGTCCGAGACCCTCGAGGGCAAGCTGCCGCAGCGCAAGCTCGTGACCACCGCTGCCGCCGGCTACTCCAGCTACGGCAACCAGATTGGCCTTGCCACCGGTCAGGTCAACGAGCTCTATCACCCCGGCTACGTGGCCAAGCGTATGGAGGTCGGCGCCGTGGTGGGCGCTACCCCGGCAAACCACGTGCGCCGCGAGTGCCCCGCCCCCACCGACAAGATCATCCTGCTGGGCGGCCGCACCGGCCGTGACGGCATCGGCGGCGCCACCGGCTCCTCCAAGACCCAGAACACCGAGTCCATCGAGACCTCGGGCGCCGAGGTCCAGAAGGGCAACGCCCCGGTCGAGCGCAAGTTGCAGCGTCTGTTCCGCCGCGGCGACGCCTGCCGCCTGATCAAGCGCTGCAACGACTTTGGCGCCGGCGGCGTCTCGGTCGCCGTAGGCGAACTTGCCGACGGCCTGTACGTGGACCTGGACACCGTGACCAAGAAGTACGACGGCCTGGACGGCACCGAGCTCGCCATCTCCGAGTCCCAGGAGCGCATGGCCTGCGCCGTCGCCGACGGTGACGTCGAGGAGTTCATGGGCTACGCCGC
>USFU01000129.1 GCA_900554135.1 uncultured Collinsella sp.
ATCCTGTGATTGCTGCTGACTTTTCCCCTGCTATGTTGGGCACGCTTGATGCTGGCATTGAGTACTATGGGCTCGAGAATCGCATTACGCCGCTTGAGCTTGCTTGGGATGATGATTGGGATTTGGTTGGACCGGTCGCGAAAGCGGTGGATGTTGCCTTTGCCAGTCGGTCAGTTACGACGACCGATCTAAAAGGTGCGCTTGCCAAGCTCGACCGTACGGCTCGTCGGCGTTGTGCTGTCACGATGGTCGCCAACTCCAGCCCGCGCTATGATCTGCACTTGATGAACGCTATCGGCGCCTCGGTTACCTGCAGCAATGGCTTTGTGTACGCCTTCAACATCCTCATTCAGATGGGTGCGTTGCCGCAGGTTACATACTTTGAATCGCCTCGTCGCGATACCTTCGATAGCCTTGAGGCAGGCGTGGCGGATTTTTCCCGTATGCTCGAGCATGGCAACGAGGATAAGATCGACCGCCTGCGCGACTATATCGCTCAGCACATGATCGAAAACCCCCATGCCGGCGAGCCGGGCTCCAAGGGCGTGCCGCAGGGGCGCTATATGCTCGACCATATCCGTAAGGTTCGCTGGGCGTTTATTGCATGGGAACCGGTCTCTGAATCCCGCTCGTAGCCCGTTCACAGCCCGCACTGCCCATCACCTCGGCATCCGCATTCTTTTTGAACTGGGCAAACGCGCTCCACACCGCGCCGTTCCTGCGCTATCGTGGGACAGCTCACGTAGATTAAGGCCCCGTCGCGGGGCGCCCCATACATAGAAAGCGAGAACCCATGGCACTGACAGGAGCCCAGGTCAAGCAACTTCGCAGCATGGCCCATCATCTCAACCCCGCCATCATCATCGGTAAGTCCGATGTCAACGAGGGCACCGTCGAGCAGACGGTCGCCTACCTGGAGAAGCACGAACTCGTTAAGTGCTCCGTGCTCGATGGCTCCAGTCTTTCCGCCCGCGAAGCCGCCGAAGAGCTCGCCGAGCGCTGCCACGCCGAGGTCGTCCAGGTCATCGGCCGCAAGTTCTCGCTGTATCGCGAGTCCTCGCGCAAGGATATCGAGAAGATCAAGCTCGTCTAAGAGCCAATGATCCGGCGAGCCAACACATAGCAAGCTTACGGGTGCCCAAGTACTTCGGGCGCCCGTTTTTTATCGCTCGACCAGCACGCGGTTGAGCCGCCCCTCCACCAAGCGCTCGTATAGACGCCGCGTCTCGGGCTCGGGCACGCCATTGACCTGCTCCCTCAGGTGGTGCATATGCCCGCTGTACAGCTCGACGATATCGCGCCGCCGCCCCGCCGCACTGTAGACGCGCATGGCGCAGCGCACCATATCCTCACGCGCCGTTTCCTGCCGAAGCCCCGACTCCGCCAGCCAAATCGCCGACTGCAGGTCGTTTTCTTCTAGGGCGGCATTTGCTCCCTTAATCATGCAATCGATGTACTTTGACTGCATAATGCGTCGCATACGCAAAAAGTAGGTGGGGTTACAGCCATTGGGAACATACAACGGTCCGGCATAAAGCTGCTCAATCTTAAGGCACAGCTCAACTAAATGGGGCCCGCGCGCACCCGTGCGATTTCCCAAAACCTCGCGGCTTATCTGGTCAAACAGCCGTACATCGGTCTTGACGTAGTCGCCGTTGAGTCCGATGCATTCATTTTGGATGAGCACACACGACTTGCCATCCGGCGTCGGTCCCAAAGCCGACCGCAAGCGCGATATCGTCGAGTACAGGTTATTGCGGGCGCTATTGAACTCGGCATGGGGCCACAGCTCCATGGCCAGCGTCTCACGATCGACGAGCGCATCCATGCCCAGTGCAAGCCGCTCAGCAAGTGTCGCCGCCTTCTTGCGGCGCCACATTTTGTCCGTGATGGGAAACCCGTCGCGCTCGGCGCGAAACGCACCAAACATGCGAATCTCGATATGGTCGATGGTATCAACGGCTTCAACCTCGCCGGCCTGGAACAGGCGCTCGCCCTCCCCTTCCAAATCGTCGCGCAGCGAGTACCGCGACAGCTCGCGCACGGGAAGCTTCTTGCGAATCCTGGTCGCCGGCTCGCCCAGACAATGCATGGCAAGGCGCGCAAAGAGCCGATACGATGGCTCCAGAATCCCCGCACGATTCATGGACATCCAGGCCGCAAGATCGCTGTCTCGGCCCGCACAGGCCAAATGCAGCGCCACCATCCAGGCCTCCGCTCCACCAACCTGCGTCTGGCTTATATCGAGCAACTCCGCTTCCTCGCGTACCGAAACCATCGAGGTGTTACGCAGATACGCCGCGCGCTCCAGCAGCAATGCGTTATCGCGCATGTACGCAATCGACTCCTCGGCAAGTTTGAGCACTTGGACCGCACGGAACTTTGCATTAACCGGCCGTCCCTCTGCCAGCGACTGCCAGCCTTCTAGCAACAGGCCAAACAGCTGAATCTGGTTGTCGCGCATGCGCACGGCAAAACGATCGAGCTCGTTGAACGCCGCGTCGTCGGTTACCGGCAGGCCGGAAAGGAGCCGCCGTGCCGCCAACACCATGCGCACCCAGGTAGCCATCGCCTTAAGCCCACGCACGTCGAGCGCCTTCCGCACCACCGTCATCTCGTCGTCGCGCTCGTCGGTTCCCGTAAACGACCCGTCAAAGAGCTCCACCAGCATGCTATCGGCCCGTATAACAATCCCCGCGATGTCGAGCTCGCAGTCGTAGGCCTTGCTCGTTTTGAGCTGCTGTAGAACGCCGCCGTCATCTCCCCGCTCGGTCAGGCAGCGCTTGACCTCGATATGCGCAGACAACATATCGAGTGCGGTATGGGATGTCTCGATTTCTGGCACGGCCAGGTTCGTAGGAAGCCCAAGCCCGTTGTCCCCATAGCAAACAGCCGTCAGTGTCTGGGCCACCCTCCATGAAACAGGGTCTATTTCGCAGGCCGCCCGTTCGCCCCCGCGCTCGATAACCGATGCCATATAGCGAGCGAGCTTTGTATTGGACACGCTGACCGCTGCCAGATATACGCCAAGCGCCTCGGCAGGCGTTGGCTCTGGAGCCGGATCGTCGGCATCGATCGTGCCCAGCGCTGCTCGGCAGATATCGGCCCCGTGCCCCGTCAGAGCAAGATCGACCCCATACTGCCCAGCAAGTTCAAGGACCGCATCACGGTCCAAAAAGGCGTCCGCCAGGCCCATCGCCGCATCGCATCGGCCCGCCTTAAGCAAAATCCGGGCCGCCCTCGGAACAAGTTCGGGGCGAACCTCGGCCACCAACTTACGCAAACGCAAGCGTCCGTTATCCTCCGTGCCCAGACACGTAAAACTCCGCTCGGCGGGATCCAAGCCAAAGATCGGATAGTCGCGTACAAAGTAGGACTGGTCGACCATCGACAGCCTCACCCCACAAGCCTCGAGTTCTGCGATATCGCCCTCGCCCATCAAAATCATGAGACATGCCACGCAAAACAGCGCATTATTGTCGAGCGAAGCCAGATCGACAAGTGCCGCGCCATATACGTTGACAATCTCGTTTTCGAGCAGACCGGCTACGTCGCCTTGGCCATACAGACCCGTCTGCAATGCCGAAACGAGCTCGGGCACGCCCTGCGTGAGCTGATAAAAGTCGAGCGATGTGCTGATCGAAAACGCCGATGCCCACGCCGAATACTCATAGGCATGCACCTTGAGCATCTGCGCATTGATCTTAACCGAATCGCCCAGCCCATGAATCAGCTGACGATTTGAAGGACGGCAGGAGATAAAGACCCCTATCCCCATAGCGCGCAGGCCGCGAATCCTGTCGATGAGGTCTTCGGTATCGTGCTGATCGAGGTTTGGCACATTATCAATCGCGATAAGGGAGTGCGGTTTGTCTTTGAGTTCTTCGGTAACCACCTCGAGCTGCATAAACACCTCGCGCCCAATGGCGCGATCGGCCTCGATAATCCGCACGGGGCCTCGCGTCGGGTCGCATTTAACCTCATGGGTGTACTGCAGCAGCACCGAGGTCTTCCCAAACCCGTCGGGCGCATAAAGAACCACGATGCCGGCCTTTCGGCCCTTGGCGAGAAGCTCATTCATCAAGCGTTCGCGTCGCACCATATAGCCACCGCCCAGCGGCATCAGCTCGAGATCGTCCATACTGCCCAAATCGTTTACCATGCCCGCTCCTCAACTCGACCGTATGGACACTGTAACCGCAAGACCATACAAGCCGCGCTATGAATAGAGCGACCTTGTGTTCTAGGTTGTCTTTTGGTACGCAAGCGGCAAGTTTTCGTACAGCGAGGGCCGATTGTTATTAATCCCCCGACTAATCGGTCTTTAAGCAGGTAAATGGCTTGTCAGCTTGTCCCATCCAAGCGGCAGTGTAACGCAGATGAACAAGGTTCAGCCATGTCATTCAACTCGCCTAGCACCCGCTACCGTCTACGACCTTTTAGTGGCATTTTTGCATAGAATCTGGTATGGAATGAATCAAGCTGTTGGGCATCCGGCATTCGTCAAGCTTGCGGCAAGATTTTGGTCAAGCGGGCGGAAAGGGATAGCAAAAAGGCCCCCGCAAAGCGGAGGCCTTAGGCAAGGCTATGTCGAGCTGCAGGATTCGCGCTACTCGCAGAGCGAAAGGGCGGCCTCGTCGGCAACGACAACGCAGTTGGTGTGCAGCTGCAGGATCGAAGCCGGGCACGCGGGCGTAACCGGACCATAGCACATGTCATGCACGGCCTGAGCCTTGGCCTCGCCGTTGGCGACGACCAGGATCATGCGGGCATACATGATGGTCTGGGTACCCATGGTGTAGGCCTG
>USFU01000130.1 GCA_900554135.1 uncultured Collinsella sp.
ACGCCGTCGGCGAGGTCGAGGATGGAGACGTCGAAGGTGCCGCCGCCCAGGTCGAAGACCAGGATGCGCTGGTCGGTACCCTGCTTGTCCAGGCCATAGGCAAGAGCGGCAGCGGTCGGCTCGTTGACGATACGCTTGACGTTGAGGCCAGCGATCTTACCGGCGTCCTTGGTGGCCTGACGCTGGGCGTCGTTAAAGTAGGCCGGGACGGTGATGACGGCGTCGGTGACGGTCTCGCCCAGATACTTCTCGGCGTCGGCCTTCATCTTGGCGAGCGTCATGGCGCTCACCTGCTCGGCGGTGTAATCCTTGCCCTCGATGTCGACGACGGCACGGCCGCCCTGGCCCTCCTTGACCTCGTACGGCACAGTCTTGATCTCGGAGGTGCACTCGGAGTACTTGCGGCCCATGAAGCGCTTGATGGAGAACACGGTGTTCTTGGGGTTGGTGACAGCCTGGTTCTTAGCGGCCTTACCCACGACGCGGTCGCCGTCAGCACGGAAGCCAACAACGGACGGGGTGGTGCGGTCGCCCTCGGCGTTCACGATAATGGTCGGAGAACCGCCCTCGAGGACGGCCATAGCGGAGTTAGTAGTACCAAGGTCGATACCAAGAATCTTACTCATTAGAAATTCCCTCTCTCTTTTGCGTTCGCGCCGCCTCGACAGTCTGTCGCGCGGCGCTTCGGCTTGTCTTTCAGGATGTAGTGTATCCCCTTATGGGCCGGAATATACAAAATCTAAGTCAATTCATATAAGATTTCTTATCTCTGAAAGTTTAGGTTCTCAAATACGCAGGTAGATATGCTATTTGAGTTCTCGACAGATCTATTGAGATCTATGTAGAGTTGACTGAGGTGCGAGCCTGAAGTCGTGCAGGAGGCTTTGGAGCGACCCCCGGGGGAAGCGCGACCCAGTCTGAGCTTAAATTCCGGGACGCAGTTTCCGCCGGGCGGTTCAACCGGAAACTGTATCCCGTTTTGGACGTGGATTACGGGATGCGATTTCCGCAAGCACGCTCAATCGCTCTTTATTTCAAGTCACCTATAGCTAACATTTGCGCAGCTCAACGGCCTCACCTGCATGTTTTTTAGTAAGCCGCGGCATACTCGGCGAACGGTATGAAGATGCCGGTCAGAGGGTATTGCAAACGGTCGCTCCCGTGGTATGTTTTTGCCCGAATCACACCGACGCGCATCGCCTGTAGCGTCGGTCAACAGAGAGGAAACTACCATGGCTCATCCCGTAATTGATGCCGACGAGTGCATCGCTTGTGGCGTTTGCGTCGACTCCTGCCCCGCTGGCGTTCTGGAGCTCCAGGACGTCGCTACCGTCGCTGACGAGGACTCCTGCGTCGCCTGTGGCGCTTGCCAGGACGCTTGCCCCGCTGGCGCGATCACCGAGATCGTCGAGGAGTAATAACTCCCCCACTTGCACACTCAAAAGTACACCGTACACAAAAAAGGAGGCCTCCGCATCGCCGCGGAGGCCTCCTTTTGCATTCGTCGTTACTAGGACAGGTCATCTTCGTAGGGCATCAGATCTGCTAGGTAGCCCTTCTCTTTAAGCAGTGACTCGATCTCGTCGAGGGTCTGCTCGTCTTCTGCCGCGATGCGATGGAAGTGATAGCCGCTCGTTACCGTCAGCAGCGGAAAGCTCTTGCCGCTGGCGATGTCGTGCAGATAGCGTTCGATATCGCGGCGGTTGCGGATGTCCAGGTCGGCCGTGATCTTGCCGTACACGCGGTGGTTGACGATCACGTTGAGCACGGCACCGCCCGCGTCGACGATGCTCGTAAGCTCGTCGCCCGCTTGCTCCACGCTGTGGCGCACCTTGACCAAGCGCGTGGGCACGGCGGGGCTGCTGGGGGCCTCCTGCAGCACATAACCACGGTTGGTTGCCACGATATCGTGCCCATCGGCACGTAACAGGGCAATATCCTGAACCACGACCTGACGGCTCACGCCAACCTCGCGGGCAAGCGCGCTGCCCGATACGGGCTCCGTGGCCCCCTCGAGTACGCCCATGATGGCACGGCGACGCTCGCGGGCGTCCATTATTTACCGTCCAGCAGACGCAGGTGCTTAAGCGAGAGGTCGAGAATCGGCGCAGAGTGCGTTAACGCCCCCGAGCTAATAAAGTCAACGCCCAGGTCGGCGAGCGCGCGGATATTGCTGGCGTCCACGTTGCCCGAGCACTCGGTCTTGGCACGGCCGGCGATAAGCTCAATCGCGGCGGCCATGTCGTCGTGGGTCATGTTGTCGAACATGATGATATCGGCACCGGCCTCCACGGCTTCGCGTACCATGTCCAGGTTCTCGCACTCAATCTCGACCGTCGTGGTAAACGACGCATGGGCGCGCGCCATCTCGATCGCGCGCGTCACGCCACCGGCGGCATCGATGTGGTTGTCCTTGAGCATGACAGCCGTCGACAGGTTGTAGCGGTGGTTGCTGCCGCCACCGATCTCGACTGCGGCCTTCTCGAAGACGCGCATGCCCGGCGTGGTCTTGCGCGTGTCGACGAGCACGGTCTTGGTGCCCTCGAGCGCCGCGGCCATCTGGTGCGTATAGGTGGCGATGCCGCTCATGCGCTGCAGGTAGTTGAGTGCCACGCGCTCGCCCGAAAGCAGCACGCGCGCGTCGCCGCGCACTTGGCCCACATGGTCGCCGGCATGCACTTCGTCGCCATCCGCGACATCGAACAGCACGGAGCTCTGCGGATCCAGCAGCTCAAAGGTGCGGGCGAATACGTCCAGGCCGGCGATGATGCCGTCGGCCTTGGCGATGAGCTCAACGGTAGCGGGGCGCGCCGTGGGGCACACGCTCGCCGTGCTCACGTCCTCAAAGGTGATGTCCTCGCGCAGGGCCTGCAGAATCAGATCATCGACGACGAGCTTCATGGTAATGGGATTCATGGTCTACTCCTCCACGGCCTGCGTGCCGGCGGCACGGGCCAAATCATCGATTGCAAGGGTGTCGGCGCTCAGGGTGCGGTGACACCCGTCAAGTGCGGGCTCGCCGGCCTGTTCCACGGCCAACGACTCGCCGGTGCGCATACGCCAAGCGGCGCGGCGACCCCAAACCAGGGACTCGAGCAGGCTGTTGGAAGCCAGACGGTTCTTGCCATGCACGCCGTTGCATGCTGTCTCGCCGGCGGCATAGAGCTCGGGCATGGAGGTGCGGCCGTCCTTGTCGACCCACACGCCGCCCATAAAGTAGTGCTGCGTAGGCGTGACGGGAATGGGCTCGTCCAAGATGTCGCGGCCGTCCTCCAGGCAGCGCGCTCGGATATTGGCAAAGTGCCCGGTCACCACGTCGCGCTCGACGGGGGCAAAGCTCAGCCACTCGTGCTCGGTGCCGTCCTGCTTCATCTGCTCGCGAATGGCGGCGGCGACCACGTCGCGCGGCTGCAACTCGTCGGTAAAGCGCTCGCCGGCGGCGTTGAGCAGAATCGCGCCCTCGCCGCGGCAGCTCTCGCTAATCAGGAACGTACGACCCGGCTGCGGCGAGAACAGACCTGTGGGGTGGATCTGCACGTAGTCCAGGTGCTCCATCTTAATGCCGTGCTCCTGCGCGATGTAGCAGGCGTCACCGGTGAGCTGCGGGTAGTTGGTCGAGTGGTCGTACACGCCACCGATACCGCCCGTTGCCCACAGCGTATGGCGGGCATGGATCTTAAACGGCTTACCGGCATGCACGCCCGCGGCGGCATTTGCCAGCTCGTCGGCGGGACGGACCGAGTCGTCCTCGTCCACGGGGACGGCGACGACACCGGTGCACACCGTGGCGCCGTCGCGCTCGCCGGTCAGGATGTCGGTCATGGCCACGTGCTCAAGAATCTGCACGTTGTCAAGCTTGCGGACGGCCTGGAGCAGCTTGGTCGTGATCTCCTTGCCCGTAATATCGGCATGGAAGGCGATGCGCGGACGGCTGTGCGCGCCCTCGCGGGTAAAGTCGAGACTGCCGTCGGCCGTGCGTTCAAAGTCCACGCCCATCGCCAGCAGGTCGTTGATGACCGAGCGGCTCGAGCGAATCATGATGTCGACGCTCTCGCGGCGGTTCTCGTAATGGCCGGCGTGCATGGTGTCCTCAAAGAAGGCATCGTAGTCCGAGCCCTCGGGCAGCACGCAGATGCCGCCTTGCGCGAGCATCGAATCGCACTCGTCGACGGCGCCCTTGGAGAGCATGATCACACGCGTGCTCGTCGGCAGGTTGAGGGCCGCGTACAGGCCCGCCACGCCGCAGCCGGCAATGACAACGTCGCACTCCATATCGGGGTATTGTTTGGTTTCCACAGGAATCCTCTCCCTTGTAATGCGACATGAGGGACCATCCCTCATGTCGCATTGGCTTAGCGCGCTGCGTACTCGAGCATGCGGTCGAGCGTGAGTTTGGCCTGGTCGGCAGCCTCGTCCGACACGCCGATCTGAACCTCGCCCTCGCCAGTCTCCAGGCAGCGTACGAGCTTTTCGAGCGTGATGAGGTCCATGTTGACGCAGGTGGGCTGCACCGCGGGGAAGTAGAACTTCTTGCCGGTGCCCTGGCAGCGGCGTTCAAGCTCGTAGAGCACGCCGCGGACCGTCACGATGATGAACTCGCTGGCGTCCGACTCCTCGGCATACTTGATGATGCCGGCAGTAGAGCCGATGTAGTCGGCCTCGGCCAGGACGTCGGCCTTGCACTCAGGGTGCGCCAGCACGAGCGCGTCGGGGTGTGCCTCCTGCGCGTCGACGATCTGCTCGACGGTGATGATGTGATGACGCGGGCAGTAGCCGTTGTTGAGGATGACGTGCTTTTGGGGCAC
>USFU01000131.1 GCA_900554135.1 uncultured Collinsella sp.
GGCCCTCCGCCGGGGGTGCCCTTATCTCGCGGGGGCGCCCCCCCCCCCCCCCCCCCCCGCCCCCCCCACACTCACTTTTTATTCAGCCCTAGTCATCGCGCAAAGCCCCTTCTGCAGCACACGGTGCACCCGAGTCACCGCAGGCCGGGGCGGAGGTGGTCGATTTTCCCACTGAGCGACTCTGCTTGCAGCCGGAGCGAAGGGGGAAACTCGGCCCCCTCTGCCCCGGCCGGACAGCTCAACTACACCGTGTGCTGCGGCAGGTCCTGCAGGGCGATGACGTCCATGCCCATGTCGTTGGCGCTGCCGTGACCCTGCTGGTCCTCGCGCACGGCCTCGATGGCGCTCACGTACGTGTTGGCCGCAGACATCGCCGTCACGCAGGTCACGCCGCGGCGCACGGCCTCGGTACGTAGCAGGTAGCCATCGCCACGCGAGCCCGGACCGTACGGCGTGTTGATGATCACCGCAATCTTGCCATCGGCGATGAGGTCGCCGATGTTGGGGCACTCGCCGTCGTGCGGGCCGCTGATCTTCTCCACGACTTCGCACGTCACGTTGCCGCCGCGCAGGACGCGCGCCGTACCCTCGGTAGAGCAGATGTCAAAGCCCAGGTAGCGCAGGATGCGGGCGACCGAAAGGATATGGCGCTTGTCGCGGTCGCACACGCTGATGAACACCTTGCCGCAGCTCGGATCGGGCAGCTTGTAGTCGATCGCCAGCTGCGTCTTGGCGTATGCCTCGGGATAACTCTTGGCGATGCCCATGACCTCGCCCGTCGACTTCATCTCGGGCCCCAGGATAACGTCGGCTCCCGGGAAACGGCCCCAGGGCATAACGGCTTCCTTCATGCAGAACCAGTCCAGCTGACGCTCATCGCTCGGCAGGCCCAGGCTTGCGATGGAATCGCCCGCCATGATACGCGCCGCGCACTTGGCCAACGGCACGCCGGTGGCCTTGGAGATAAACGGCACGGTACGGCTGGCACGCGGGTTAGCCTCGATCACGTAGACGGTCTCGCCCTTGATGGCATACTGCACGTTGACCAGACCGCGCACGCCCAACGCCATCGCGATGCGGCGCGTAGTCTCGCGGAGCTTCGCCTGCAGGCTTTCGCTAAAGCTGAACGGCGGGATGCAGGTCGCGGAGTCGCCGGAGTGAATACCGGCCTCCTCGATATGCTCCAGGATACCGCCGATGTAGACCTCTTCGCCGTCGCACAGGGCGTCGACGTCGGACTCAATCGCACCCTCCAGGAAGCGGTCCAGGTACACCGGGTAGTCGGGGCTAATGCGCGCAGCCTCGGCCATGTAATCGCGCAGATGCTCGGCATCGTAGGCGATCATCATGCCACGGCCGCCCAGCACGTAGCTCGGACGCACCAGCAGCGGGTAGCCGATGTGCGCGGCCACGACCTCGGCCTCCTCAAACGAGGTGGCCTGGCCCGCCGGCGGGTACATGATGCCCAGCTTGTCGAGCAGAGCGGCGAAGCGCTCGCGGTCCTCGGCAAAGTCGATGGCATCGGGCTTGGTGCCCATAATGTTCACGCCGCTCTCCTCGAGCATGCGCGCCAGCTTAAGCGGGGTCTGGCCGCCGAGCGTCACCACGACGCCGTCGGGTCGCTCAACATCGATGACATCCATGACGTCCTCGTAGGTGAGCGGCTCAAAGTACAAGCGGTCCGAGGTGTCGTAGTCGGTCGAGACGGTCTCGGGGTTGCAGTTGACCATGATGGTCTCGAAGCCGCGGGCCGCCAGCGCGTAGCTCGCGTGCACGCAGCAGTAATCGAACTCGATACCCTGGCCAATGCGGTTGGGGCCGGCGCCCAGGATCATCGCCTTGGGCTTGTCCGCCGGCGTGGTCTCGTCGGGGGCAACGCACTTCTTGGCGACCGGGCTCGTGCGGTAGATGTTCTCGTACGTCTTGTAGTGGTACTCCGTGGCGCTCGAGAACTCGGCGGCGCAGGTGTCGACCGTCTTCATGCTGGGAACCACGCCCAGGCCCTTGCGGTAGGCGCGCACAAAGCGCTCGTCCGAGCCGGTCAGCGCGGCAATCTCGGCGTCACTCGTGCCGTACTGCTTGAGCAGGCGCATCGCGTCGGCGTCGATATCCTCCACACGCAGGCCGCGGATGCTCTCCTGGACCTGCACCATATCGTTGATACGGTTGAGATACCACGGATCGATACCGCAGATGGCATGGATGCGTGCGACGTCCCAGCCGCGGCGCAGGGCCTCGACCACAAAGAAGATGCGGTGCTCGGTCGGGGTGGCCACGGCCTGGGCGAGCTCATCGTCGCTTGGCTTATCGGCGCCCTCCTTGCCACCGGCGCAAATACCCTGGTGACCGTCCTCCAGCGAGCGCATGGCCTTGCCGAAGGCCTCCTCAAAGGTGCGGCCGATCGCCATGATCTCGCCCACGGCCTTCATGCGCGTGGTGAGCGTGGGGTCGGTGCCCTTAAACTTCTCGAAGGCAAAGCGCGGCACCTTGACGACGCAGTAGTCGATCGTGGGCTCAAAGCAGGCGGGCGTGGCCTTGGTGATGTCGTTGACGATCTCGTCGAGCGTGTAGCCCACGGCCAGGCGCGCGGCGGCCTTGGCGATGGGGAAACCCGTGGCCTTGGAGGCAAGCGCGGACGAACGGCTCACGCGCGGGTTCATCTCGATGACGATCAGACGACCGGTGTTGGGGTTCACGGCAAACTGCACGTTGGAGCCGCCAGTCTCGACGCCAATCTTCTCCAGGATGGCGAGCGAGGCGACACGCATGCGCTGGTACTCAAGGTCGGAGAGCGTCTGCGCCGGCGCCACGGTGATGGAGTCGCCGGTATGCACGCCCATGGGGTCGAGGTTCTCGATGGAGCACACGATGATGCCGTTGCCGGCGTGGTCGCGCATGACCTCCATCTCATACTCTTTCCAGCCCTCGATGGACTCCTCGACCAGAACCTCGTGGGCGGGCGAGAGTTCCAGGCCCTGACTCACGATGGAGACGAGCTCCTCGTGGGTGTGCGCGATGCCGCCGCCGGCGCCGCCGAGGGTAAAGCTCGGGCGAAGCACGCAGGGGTAGCCCACGCGCTCGGCGATGGCCTCGGCGTCTTCCACGCTGTAGGCATAGCCCGAGCGCGCGACCTCCAGGCCGATCTCGGCCATGGCCTCGTTAAAGAGCTTACGGTCCTCGCCGCGCTCAATGGCGGCCAGGTCGCAGCCGATCATCTCGACGCCGTATTTATCGAGCGTGCCGTCCTTTGCCAGCTCAACAGCGGCGTTCAGGCCGGTCTGGCCGCCCAGCGTGGGCAGCAGCGCGTCCGGGCGCTCTTTCTTGATTACGCGCTCGATAAACTCGGCGGTGATGGGCTCGACATAGGTGCGGTCGGCAAGACCCGGGTCAGTCATGATGGTCGCCGGGTTGGAGTTGACCAGGATGACCTCAAAGCCATCCTCCTTGAGCACCTTGCAGGCCTGGGCGCCGGAGTAGTCGAACTCACAGGCCTGGCCAATAACGATGGGACCCGAACCAATGACGAGGATGCGCTTGATGTCAGTACGTTTCGGCATGTTAGTTCTCCTCGGTCTCGGTCGCGGCGGTCTCGGCGAAATTCCAGCCAGCAAGGCGGTCCTTCGCGGTGTCGATGTCCAGATAGTTCTCCTCGCCGTCCATGAGTCGCGTAAAGGCGGTAAAGAGATAGTGGGCATCGGTGGGGCCGGGTGAGGCCTCGGGGTGGTACTGGACCGAGAAGCACGGGGCGTCGAGCAGCTGGATGCCCTCGGCGGTGCCATCGTTGAGGTTCACGTGCGTCAGGCGAATGCGGCCGAAGCGCTCGTTCATCACGACCGGCGCGATGCCGCGACGCACCCAGGCGCGCAGGTCGCCGTCGGCCGCATGCTCGGTCTCGCTGCCGGAAAGCTCCGGGATCAGTTTGCCCAGACTGGGGAACAGCAGGCCAAAGCCGTGGTTTTGCGCGGTAATCTCCACGCGACGGCTCACCAGGTTCATAACCGGCTGGTTACCGCCACGGTGACCGAATTTAAGCTTTTCCATTTGGGCGCCGCACGCCAAGCTGATCATCTGGTGACCAAGGCAAATGCCAAAGACCGGCACCTTGCCGATCAGCTGCTGCACCTGCTCGTAGGTCTCCACCACGGCATCGGGGTCGCCGGGGCCGTTGGATAAAAAGACGCCGTCGGGATTCATGTCGAGCACCTCACTCGCGGGCGTATCCCACGGCACGACAGTAAGGTCGCAGCCGGCGCGGACCAGACCCTCCAGAATGCCGCGCTTGACGCCACAGTCGTAGGCGACCACTTTGTGGCGGGCAGGGGCGGCAGGGGCAAGCGCAAAGTCATGCGTAGCGGGCAGATCGCTCGCGGCAAAAGCGTGGGGCTCAGAGCAGCTCACGGTCTTGACCAGGTTCTCGCCCACCAGCGTCGGCGCAGCGGCCAGACGCTCGGCAAGCTCGTCGACGTCAAAGACCTCGGTCGAGATAATGCCCATCTTGGAGCCGTTGTCGCGCAGGTGGCGCACAAGAGCGCGGGTGTCGACGCCCTCGATAGCGACGATGCCGTGGGCACGTAGGTACTCCGGCACGCTGACGGCCGAGCGCCAGTTGGAAGGCGTGGCGCACATGTCGCGGACGATCATGCCGCGCATGGCGGGAGCGCTCGCGGGGCGCGCGGCGTCACCAGGGAAGGCCGACTGAACGTCGGTCTCGTCGATACCGTAGTTGCCAATCTGCGGATAGGTCATGGTTACGATTTGGCCGGCATAGCTCGGGTCGGTCATGACCTCAAAGTAGCCCTCGAG
>USFU01000132.1 GCA_900554135.1 uncultured Collinsella sp.
AAGGGCGACCTGCTGGAGCTTCGCCACGATAACGAGTTTGACCAGTTCCTGACCACCATTGCCGCCGATGATGCCGCTGCCGGCGACATCATCGAGTGCCGCGTGCCCCGCAGCATGCCCGAGGGCTGCCGCGTCCGCGTGATTCGCAGTCAGCGTGCCATCGACGCCGCCGGCGCCGCACTCAAGCGCGATGTGCTGCGCCGCCGAGCTGTTGATGTGTCCGTCGGGGCACGCCTGGGCGAGCCGTTTACCGTCACACTCACCTGCTGTGACAGCCCCGCGCTCACCGCCACCGCCACGGGCTTCACCGTCGAGGCCGCCAAGACCCGCGCCATCGAGGCGGCAGACCTGGTTGAGCATGTGGGCCGCATGGGCTCCTCGCCCTTTGAGGCAGCGAGCTTTGACGTTTCGCTCGACGCCGGCTGCGGTATGGGCTTCTCCGCCGTGCATAAGGTGCGCGCCGCCGCCTGTAAAGCATTGGAGGAGGCCATTCTGGCGCCGTACGAGGAGCGCGCGAAAACGCTCGAGTTGCTGATACTCGACAAATGTTCGTGCCCCATGCCCGAGCATTACCGCGATGAGCCGCAAATCTGCGCCACCGTCGCCTCGCTCGAGGCCGCCGAGGCAGCTCGTGCCGAGGGCGCCGCGCGCATCTACATGACCACCGATGCGCTCAAGGCTGTCGGACTCTCCCCTGCCAATGCATTTGAGCAGGGTATCGTGCCCGTACTCGACGAGGTCTGCCGCGCCGTCGACCACGTACGCGTCGATCCCTGGATCAATGCCGGGGCCACCGTCGCCGTTGGCAATATCTCCGAGCTTGCCCTGGCCGCCCAGGTTGGCGCCACGGCCGAGATTCGCTCTTGCCTGCCGGTTCACAACATTCCCTGCATGGAGGCACTCGCCGAGCGCGGAGCCGGTGCGTTTTGGCTCTCGCCCGAGATCACGCTCGACGAGATTATCTCGCTCGGCGCCGCCGCGCCCGCGGCTCTGGGCATCACCGTCTTTGGCCGCCCGCGCGTCATGACAAGCGAGCATTGCATTCTGCAGGTTGCCAACTGCTGCATCCACGATTGCGCCAACTGCCGCCTGCGCGCCCGCAAGCTGTCGCTCAAGAATATCGACGGAAAGGTCATGCCCGTCCGCACCGACATCCACGGCCGTTCTCGCCTGTACGATGCCTACCCCATCGACCTCACGCCGCAGGTTCCTCAGCTGCTCGATGCCGGCGTGCGTCGTCTCATGGTGGACGGAACGCTGCTCGAGACGGATGAGGTGGGCCGTGCCGTCGCCCGCGTCCGTCGCGCCGTCGAAGCAGCGCAGGCCGGCCGCAAGCCCGCCGCCCGCCTGCGCGGGGCGACCTCGGGCTGCATGTTTGTGGGAATCAGCTAACCGAAAGGCATACACGTGAACGAAGAACCTCAAGTCCTCTACTGCGACGCCTGGCTCATGGCCATCGACAAGCCTGCCGGCATGATCGTCCACGGCGATGGCACCGGCGAGCGCACACTCACCGACTACGCCAGCGACCTGCTACTGGCGATGGGCGACGGCTTTGCCGCGACCGACATGCAGCCGCTCAACCGCCTGGACCGCGACACCACCGGCGTGGTGCTGTTCTCACTCGACAAGCAGACGCAGCCCGCCTTTGACCAGATGATTATCGACCACGCGTTCGAAAAGCACTACCTGGCGCTCGCCGAGGGCAAGATCGACTGGAACGAAAAGCTCATCGACAAGCCCATCGCCCGCGACCGTCACGACAGCCGAAAGATGCGCGTCGGCGCCAGCGGCAAGCCGTCTCAAACGCGCGTGAAGGTGCTCAAGCGTCTTAAGAGCCGTCGTGGCCTGCCCACGCGCTCGTATATCGATGTCGAGCTGCTCACCGGCCGCAAACACCAGATCCGCGTGCACCTGGCAAGCGAGCGCCACCCCCTGGTTGGCGATGACCTGTACGGCACGCCGCGCCCCTGTGGCCTGATGCTCCACGCCCACAGTGTGTCCTTCACGCATCCCGTAACCGGCGAGCACATCCACATCGAAGCCCCCTGCCCCTGGGAGCCCTAAATCCTGCAAAAAAGGGATAGGTTTATTTTGACAGGTTTTATCTGGTCAAACGTCAAGCCGCCACGATGACTCAGCCGCGGTCCCAAAACGTCTCGATCTGTAACAGTTAGAACCCATTTTCCGGTCTATCTGTTACAGATCGAGACATTCGAATCCCCCTTAAGGGAAAATCTCAATCTGTAACAGTAACTCGGCAAAATCAGCCTCAGATGTTATAGATTTAGACAAACCACCAGCGTCGCCCCAAACAATCTCAATCTGTAACATCTAACCCACTTTTAACGGTCCAGTTGTTACAGATTTAGACAAACCGGTAGACAACAAAAGCGGCAACGCCCGGGATGGACGTTGCCGCTTTTCTACTGAGAAAACTAAATGGCATTGGCCTTAGCCCGCCCCCGCTCGCTAGACCGTGATGACGTTGTCCATTGCCCGGTACTTGGCGGGCACTTCGCCCGCGGTAATAATTGTTGCGTCGCGGAAGTCCGCGAACTTGACGGGCGCCACCATGCCAAATTTGCTGGCGTCCGAGATTACGAAGCGTTTGGCCGTATGGCGCATCGAGATACGCTTGACCTGCGCTTCCTCGATATCGGGAGTCGTAAAACCCTGCTCGGCGGCAATGCCGTTGGAGCCCCAGAAGCCGCAGTTGAAGTTGTAGCGTTCTAGAGTTGCCAAGGCATCGGGGCCAACGAGCGCCTCGGTCTCGGGTTTGAGCTCGCCGCCCAGCACCACGGTACGCATGCCGCGCAAAGCGAGATGCTGAGCATGGAGCACGGAATCAGTCACATAGGTTACCCCTTCGAGATGCGGAAGATGCTCGATGAGCCTGAGCGTCGTCGAACCCGAGTCGATGTATACAAAGCTCTCGGGCTCCACGAGCGCCGCCGCACGGGCGCAGATACGCTCCTTGTCGTCGTTATGGAGATCACTGCGCTCATTGATCGTTAGGTCGCGCGTCACGTGCGCGCGCTCCAGACTCGTCGCACCTCCGTGCACCTTGGCGATACGGTGCGCGCGGTCGAGCGTCTGCAGATCGCGCCGAATGGTAGACGCTGTCACGCCCAGGGCCTCGGCAAGCTCTGGCACCGTTACTGAGCCAGCCTGCTGCACCATCGAGACGATCGCATTGAGCCTATCTTCCGCAAGCATCGCTTACTCCTCCTCGGGGTAGACGACTCCCCAATCGGCACGGAGCTTGGTCATCAGCTCCATAACATCAGAAGCATAGCCCAGTAGCTCGCGCTTAGAATCATCGCCGGCAACGGCCTTCTCCAGGTCGGCCATCTCGTAGCACAGTGCGTAGGCCTCGGTGCCAGCGTGGACCTCCTCACGGTGACCGTCTGCAGTCCACACGATGGTCGCATGATCGGCACGCGGATATTCGTTGACCTCGATATAGCACTTGTCGAAGCTGATGACCGAGCGCTTGGGCTGCTTGGAGTGGAGCGTAAGGCTCACAACGCCCAGCTGCTGCTCGGCGTTACGGCAGACAATGCCGCCCGCAACATCGACGCCAGTCTCGCAGGTATTGCCCAGCGACACGACCTCAGCGGGCTGGCTTGCCATAAAGAGGCGCATGACGGACAGGGCATACACGCCAATGTCGAGCATGGCGCCGCCGGCAAGGCTGCGGTTGTAGAAGCGGTTGGTCAGGTCGCCGTACTCCTTATAGCTGCCAAAGTTGAGTTGGGCGAGGTTCATGCGGCCAAAGTCGCCCGCATCCATGCGCCGGCGCAGCTCCTGATACAGCGGCATGTGAAGCACCGTGGTGGCATCCATAAGGACCACGTTGTGCTCGTCGGCGATAGCACGGGCCTCGTCGAGCTCGGCGGAGTTGAGGGTAATGGCCTTCTCGCAGAGCACATGCTTGCCGGCGGCCAGCGCGGCACGCAGATAGGTAATATGCGTGTTGTGCGGCGTGGTGATATAGACGGCGTCGATGTCCGGATCGGCGTAGAGGTCCTCAGCCGTCTCGTACACCTTCTCGATGCCATACTGCTCGGCAAAAGCCTGGGCCTTGCACAACGTGCGGTTGGCAACGCCCGTAAGCTTGCGGCCAGCCAGAGCAAGGGACTGAGCCATCTGGTTGGCAATAACGCCGCAACCGATCACAGCCCAACGAAGCTCGGGAGCCGTAAAGATGTCGGTAGGGAACGGCTTGTCCTGGACCGAAGCGAATGCTGCTTTGGCGGCTGCCGCGGCGTCGAGTGGAGCCTGCTTGGAATCTGCCATCATGTGCCTCCTGGGTCATGGAGCGTCTAACATTTCTACCGTCTCTATATTCGCACAAATAAGCGCGTATGTGCGCGTTTCTGCGTATCTCACCGCTAAACGGTCATTTTTGCCCCGTAAACGGCGCATCTATATGCATATTCACGCAATCCCACGCACGTAAATATGCACAAATGCGCACTGGTTATTGCTCAGAGACAGGGGCTTATGCTTATAACTCAAAAGACAGGATGATCCGCTTAGCCTCGTCACTCATGCGCGCTGCAGCTCAAAGGACCGTCACTAACTGCCAACAGTATGCCCACTCATTTATGTCTGTCCCCAATGAGTGTTCTCACTCATTTAAGTCTGTCCCCAATGAGTGGTCCCCAATGAGTGGGGATAGAAAAAGGCCCGGGTGCCGTGGCATCCGGGCCTTTGCTAGCAACTTGATGTTGCGGGCAGCTTAGAACTTGTGGCCGCACTTCTTGCAGACGCGCAGCTTGTTCTTGCCGTCCTTC
>USFU01000133.1 GCA_900554135.1 uncultured Collinsella sp.
ATCCCCGCCAAGATTCTGCCCGAATACGGCAGCCCCATCGTCACGGGTTCGGCTATGCTCACGGCGGGCATCGTTTCGTGTGCTTTCGTTCGGCCTTGGGCTCATATGCCGGTACTCGATGCCGCCGGTATCGAGGCACTCGCGGTGTTCGTGGTCATCGGTTCGTTTTTTGCCTACATGCTGTATATGCAGGGCGTTAAGGACATCGGCTCGGTGCGTGCGAGCTTGATCGGAACCGTGGAGCCGGTCTCGGCGACCATCACGAGTGCCGTTATGCTGGGCACGGTGTTTTTGCCGACCGATCTTATCGGCTTCGCCATGATTATCGCGATGATGTTTTTAACGGTGTAGCCCCTGCGGTTGCTATAAAGGATAATAGGCTGGCGGCGCGTTGCTTTGGCGGCGCGCCTTTGTCTATAGAGAGGACCTCTTATGAAGTACTTTGGCACCGACGGCTTTCGCGGCGAGGCCAACGTTGGACTGACCGTAGAGCATGCGTACAAGATCGGCCGTTTTGTAGGTTGGTATTACGGTGCCAACCGCGAGCGCAAGGCACGCGTGATCGTGGGCAAGGACACGCGTCGTTCGAGCTACATGTTCGAGGCGGCGCTGGTGAGTGGCCTGGTCGCGAGCGGTGCGGACGCCTACATGCTGCACGTGATCCCGACGCCGGGCGTGGCGCATCAGACCGTGGAGGGCTGCTTCGATTGCGGCATCATGATCAGCGCGAGCCACAACCCGTTTTGCGATAACGGCATTAAGCTCGTCAACAACGACGGCTTTAAGATGGACGAGGACGTGCTGGAGCTCATCGAGGACTATATCGATGGCAAGACCGAGGTGCCGCTGGCGACGGGCAACCACATTGGTGCCACGGTGGACTATATGCAGGGGCGCAACCGCTATATTGCCTCGCTCATCGCGAGCGCGAACTTTTCGCTGCAGGGCGTCAAGATCGGCATCGACTGCGCCAACGGCTCGGCGTCCTCGGTGGCCAAGCCGGTGTTCGATGCTCTGGGCGCCGACGTGCGCGTGATTAACGCCGCGCCCGACGGATTTAACATCAATGTGGACTGTGGCTCCACGCATATGGAGCGCTTGCAGCGCCACGTGGTGGAGCAGGGCCTGGACGTGGGCTTTGCCTACGACGGCGATGCCGACCGCTGCCTGGCCGTGGATGAGCGCGGCCGTGTGGTCGACGGCGACCAGATCCTGTACGTGTGCGGTGTGTACCTGAACAAGCACGGTCGCCTTTCGGGCGGTACCGTGGTGCCGACGATTGCCAGCAACTTTGGCCTGGTCAAGTCGCTGGAGCTTGCCGGTCTAAGCGCCGTGACCAGCGGCGTGGGCGACCGTCACGTGTATGCCAAGATGCGCGAGGGCGGCTTCAGCCTGGGCGGCGAGCAGACGGGTCATACGATCTTTGGCGATATCGAGCGCACGGGCGACGGCATTATGACCTCGCTACGTGTGATGGAAGTGATTCGCGCCGAGCGCGAGACGCTCTCGCAGCTCACGGCTCCGTGCAAGCTGCTGCCGCAAGCGCAGGTTGCCGTGCGCGTGGCCGACAAGGACGCCGCACTCGAGAACATGGGCGTGCAGAATGCGATCGCCGAGGCCGAGGCCGCGCTGGCGGGCGAGGGCCGCGTGCTCGTGCGCAAGAGCGGAACCGAGTCGGTGATTCGCGTGCTGGCCGAAGCTCCCGACCAAGCAGCCGCCGATGCCGCCATGAAGCGCATCGCCGCCGCACTCGAAGCTCTGTAGTTACGCGGTTTTACCAAACCGCGTAACGGCTCGACGCTGCAAACGACCCCAAGCGGCAATCTGACGTTCAATTTCAAGGGCGCGACCAGAAGGTCAGCGCCCTTTCATTTCACGTCACCTTGCTTGCTTGGGGCCGTTTTCGCTGACGCTGCCAGAACATCGGCGTCAACAGGTTGGCGTTGGCGATGGCGTGTTGCTTAAGCTTTACAGCTCGTACAGCGTGGTGAACTTGTCCTGGAGGTAGCTGCAGTAGTAGCGGGCGTCAAAGTCCATGCCGCAGGCGCCCTTGATGAGCTCCGGCGCGTCCTTGGCGCGGCCCCACTGCCAAATGTGCTCGCCCAGCCAGGCACGGACAGGCGCCAGATCGCCGCTCACGCAGGCACCGGTAAGGTCGACGCCGTCGCGGCACATGGCCGGCACAAACATGGCGTCGTAGGCGCTACCCAGCGCATAGGTGGGGAAGTAGCCAAACGAGCCACCGCTCCAGTGCGTATCCTGCAGGCAGCCGCGCGTGTCGTCGGGAACGGGAATGCCCAGGTACTCGTCCATAAAGCGATTCCAAAGCGCGGGGATGTCCTTGGCCGTGGCCTCGCCGGCAAACAGCATGCGCTCGATCTCGTAGCGCACCATAACGTGCAGCGGATAGGTGAGCTCGTCGGCCTCGGTGCGGATCAGCGACGGCTGTGCGATGTTCACGGCGTGGTAGAGCGTATCCTCGTCCACGCTGCCATAGACCTCGGGCGCGTGACGGCGCAGCACCTCGAGCAGCGGGCCCATAAAGGCGCGGCTGCGGCCCACGGTGTTCTCGAAGAAGCGGCTCTGGCTCTCGTGGATGCCCATGGAGGTGCCACCCTCCAGGCACGTGCGCGCGTAGGCGGGGTTAACGCCCAGCTCGTACATGGCGTGACCGGCCTCGTGGATGATGCTGTAGACGTTGGAGATGCAGTCGTTCTCGTAGATGTGCGTCGCGATGCGCGCGTCACCCACGGCAAAGCCCTCGCTAAACGGATGCTCGGTAAAGGCGAGCGTGGTGTCGTTCAGGTCCAGGCCGACGAGCTTCATAAGGTCGAAGCTCATGGCGCGCTGGGCGGCTTCGGGCACGCGGGTATGCAAAAAGTCGGTAGCCGGCTGCTGGCCGCGCTCGCCGATGGCGTGTACGAGCGGCACGACCGTGGCTTTGACCTCGTCGCAAAACGCATCAAAACTCTTGGTGGAAAGGCCGCGCTCATACTGATCGAGCCACACATCGTACGGGTCGCGCTTGGGGTCCATGAGCTCGGCCTGATGCTTAAGTTGGGCGACGATTCTATCCACGTAGGGCTCAAAGCTCGCCCAGTCATCGGCCGTCTTGGCCTTGTGCCACACGGCGTCGGCCTCGCAGGTGAGCCTGGTCCAGGCCTCGGCCTCCTCGGTGGGAATGGCGCTTGCCTCGCGCTGATCGCGGCCGAGCACGCGGATCTCGTCGAGCAGCTGCGGGTCGTCGATCTTGCCGCCGGCGACGGTCTCGCGTGCCAACGAGCGCACAAGTTCAACGGACTTCTCGCTGGTCAAGAGTTTGTGATGCTCGCCGGCAAGGGTGCTCATGGCGTCGGCGCGCGCTGCGGCGCCGTTGGCGGGGGCAATGGTCGCGCCGTCAAACTCGGCAATCTTGAGCAGGTACTCGCGGGTCCACAGCTTGCCCTCGAGCTTGCGGAATTTTTTGACGGCCTTATCGACCTTCATGCCTTTGGGCGTCTTGGCCACGGCGGCCTTGGCTTTCTTATCGAGTTTCTTTCCCATACCATATCCTTGATCTCGCAGGCCGCGCGCCACGGGCGGATGTGCGGCCAGTTTGCACAGCTACCTATCTTGTACCCAGCACGAACAAAACGGAACGCGGCGATACACTTGCAGAATGTGTTATCCTATAGCCCAATGCGTTGACGGAGAGGGTTTTGCCCGCCGCGTCGCCGGCAAGAGAGGGAAGGTCATGGGCTGCAAGCCTTCCTGCGGTGATAAGGGCCAAGCGTTCACTCCCGAGCAGCGACCTCAACGGGCGCGCGGCCGACGGCGGCGATGTCCCCAGTAGGGAAGCCGTGAGCCTCGCGACAAGGGGCACAGAGTGGGCGCGGCGGGCCAGACATCCGCCGGGTCAAACAAGGTGGTACCGCGGAATTCAACCGTCCTTGGGCAATGCACATGCCCGAGGGCGGTTTTTTGTTACCGAACCGGGCCGCGTTTTCGCAACGTCAGACGGCGGCAGCCGCCTCGGCAAGCGGGGAGCGCGAGAGACGAAAGGGAAGACATGAGTCTGATTGATGATCTGGTCAAACTCGAGGAAGAGGCCAAGGAGCTCGTCGCAGGCGCCGACGACGCCGCAAAGCTCGAGGCCGCGCGCGTTGAGCTGCTCGGTCGCAAGGGCCGTATTACCGGCCTGATGCGCATGATGGGCAAGCTCGCCCCCGAGGATCGCCCCGTGATGGGCAAGCGCGCCAACGAGATGCGCCAGCTGATCGAGGGCATGCTCGACGCGCGCACGACCGAGATGAAGGCCGCCGCCCTCAAGCACGCACTGGAGCACGAGGCCGTCGACATCACGCTGCCGGGCATCCGTCCGCAGATCGGTCACCAGCACCTGATCAAGCAGATTATCGAGGAGGCCGAGGACATCTTCTGCGGCATCGGCTACACCGTCGAGTCCGGCCCCATGGTCGACACCTCCTACTACAACTTCACCGCGCTCAATGCCCCCATGGATCACCCGAGCCGCTCGGCCCGCGACACCTTCTATGTGGTCGACAACAACCCCGGCAGCGTCGCGCACCCCGAGGCTCACGCCCACGGCGAGTCCGACGTGCTGCTGCGCACCCAGACCTCGGGCGTGCAGATCCACACCATGGAGTCGCAAAAGCCGCCCATCTACATGATCTGCCCGGGCACCGTCTATCGTCCCGACACGGCCGACGCCTGCCACCTGCCGCAGTTCAACCAGATCGAGGGCCTGGTCGTCGACGAGGGCATCAC
>USFU01000134.1 GCA_900554135.1 uncultured Collinsella sp.
CCCTCGGCGCAGACGGCGTTGCAAAAATCGGCGCGCGCCTCAAAGTAGCAGACATCCGCCACGGGAATGAACACCTTTTTGCCCCCGCGATCCACCGTCAGGCGCAAAGGCTGGCGCGGAGCATGGACGACACGGCGAGCGCCCAGGGCAGTCTCGATCTTGTCAAGCGCCTTTGACAGGCGGGCATCCTCAACCGGCTTGACGACATAATCGACAGCATCGAGGTTATAGGCATCGGCCGCATACTCGGCAAACGCCGTCACAAACACCACGACCGGCGGCCTCTTTAGGTTTTGCAGGGTCTCGGCAAGCTCAATTCCCGAGCGACCGGGCATGGTAATGTCTAAAAACAGCACGTCGGGCTTGTTCGACAGAATCAACTCCACGGCCTCGGTGACATTGCCCGCCTCGGCAATCTGACCCACACGCGTATCCTTTTCCAACAGATAGCGTAGCTCAGCCCTAATTGGGGGCTCGTCATCAACCACCAGGATGTTCCAGCCTTCGGACATATGCGCTTCCCCTCTTTTTCTCTCAATCCAACCGTGTGCTACACCGTTAGCGGTGCCGGCTCATGCGGCTCGCCGTTCAACTCAACGATGACCTGCGTCCCCACGCCCTCCTGGGACTTCACGCGCATGCCAGAATCTTCTCCGTAAAAGAAATGGATGCGCTGAAGCACGTTGAAGAGCGCCAGGCCGCAACCTCGCTTGACGGAGCCGTCGGCGGTAATGCTCTCGGGCTCCTCTCGGCGATGCTGCTCAAACAGATGCGCGCAGACTTCTTCGCTCATACCGATGCCGTCGTCTTCGACGATGATCTCCAAGCCGTCATCGGTCTCAAAAGCCCTAACACGAATAGAAAGCGGCTCGGTCTCGCGCTGCGCATGCTTGATGCAGTTTTCGAGCAGCGGCTGCAAGATAAACGGCGGTACCAGGCTGTCGCGCACCTCAAAGTCGATGTCGACCGAAACGCGCAGACGGCCGTCGCCATACCGAGCCTGCATAAGATTGATATAACGAGTGCCCTGTTCCACCTCGTGCTCGAGCGTGGTGAGCGTATCGGAGTCAGAAAGCGTCTGTCGATAGTAGTTGGAAAAGTCGATCAGCAACGATCGCGCCTTGTCGGGCTCGGTTCGAACGAGCGACACGATCGTGCTAATGGTATTGAATAGAAAATGCGGGTCGACCTGCGACTGCAGGGCACGAAGCTCAACGCGGGCTGTGAGCTCGTCCTGGCGCTCGAGCTCAAAGCTGGCGAGCTGCGTGGAAATGAGGTCGGCAAAGCCCGAGGCAAGGGCCGTCTGGCGCATATCGATGCTGCTCAGGCGGGGATAGTACAGCTCGAGCGTACCCACACAATGCCCGCGCACGGTAAGCGGCGCGACAATGCCGGCGCGCAGGCGGGGAAAATAACCGCCCGTCTCATTGGATGTGTCACGCGAAAACACGCTCTGCTCGCCCGTCTCAATCACACTGAGCGTGGTCTTGAGCACGACCGGGGTGCCGGCAGGGCACTTTGCCGAGTCCTCGCCCCAGCTTGCCAACACCTGTTTGCCATCGGTAAAGCAGATGGCAGAGGCGATGGTCTCGGACAGGATGATTTTAGAGGCGCCCAAGGCCGCTTCGGGCGTAAGGCCGCGCGACGTGTAGGCGAATATTTTTGATGCGATGGCGAGCGTACGGTCGGTTGCACTCGACGTGAGGTCGTCGGGGACCACAAAGACATACGAGAAAAAGAAGCACAGCATGACCAGGCCGGCAATAACGACAACGCCCGGAACGGGATTGGGATTATCGGTTAAATCCCAGATAAGCAGCAGGATAAGCGCCGGAACGACAGCACCAAGCAGGATGGCCTGGACCACATGCTGGGCCGTACGAAAGACCTTGGTAGAGTTGTAGCTCTTGCCCAGAATCAGCCTGTTTAAATCCACCGTCATCCCCTTTTATCTATCGCACCCATAGCAATAAAGAGGGCCGCAAGCGACCCTCTCCATTGCATTATGCAATCAAATACTGTGTTTTACACTCAGTCGTCGATGAACGGTAGTTTAGGCGCTGTATTTGTTGGCCTCGCCAAAGGTGCCCGCCTCGACGATCCAGCCGTCCTTCATGATGACGTCCATGTTGTCGGTGTTGAGCACGTGGATGTCGGCGGCGACGTCACCGTTGACAACCAGCAGGTCGGCGCACTTGCCGGCCTCGATGGAACCGGTCTCGTCCTCGATGTGGCACATCTTGGCACCGTTGAGGGTGGCGCAGGTGATGGTCTCGACCGGAGTGAAGCCGATCTTGTCGACGAACTCGTACATCTCCTCGATGGAGCAGGTGCCGTACGGGGTGACGAAGGAGAAGGAGTCGGAGCCGATCGTCATGACGACGCCGCGCTTCTTGGCCTCGCGCAGGCAGTCGTAGTTGCGCTGCAGCTCCTTCTCGACCAGGGTGCCCTCGTACTTGTCGTGCAGCTCGGGGACGTAGACGGGCGGATAGGTGGCGTACCAGGTGGGCAGAAAGGCGATCGTCGGGGTGAAGAAGGTGCCCTGCTCGGCCATGAGGTCCATGGTGCGCTCATCGATATCGAAGCCGTGAATCAGCTGCTCGCAGCCAAAGCGAACGGAATCGTAGGCGGCGGCGTGGTTGTTGTAGCAGTGACTCCACACGGGGATGCCGACCATCTTTGCCTCTTCGACCACGGCCTGGATCTCCTCGGAGCAATAGTGCTGGTCGCGACCGGAATCCCAACGCCAGATGCCGCCACCGGTAGCCCAGATCTTGATGGCATCGGGGTTCTCGCGCAGGCGACGACGGACGGCCTTGCGCAGATCCCAAGGACCATCGACCTGGTCGCCCCAGGGATGGGATTCCTTGTTGAGCTCCTGGGTGCAGTGGTGGGAGTCACCGTGGCCGGCAACGCGGCAGAAGCCCAGACCGGTGGCCAGAACGCGCGGGCCCTTAAAGACGCCCTTGTCGATGCAGTCACGGATCTGGATACCAAAGCGGCCGATCTCGCAGACGGTGGTGAGGCCGTGGGTGAGGCAGTCGTAGGCCTGCTTGACGGCGACGGCCTGCTTCTCGAGGAGCGGCTGCATGACCCAGTCGGTGTCATCGTCGGTCAGGTTGCCCGAGAAGTGCAGGTGGGTGTCGATCAGGCCGGGAAGGACGGTCTTGCCGGCGGCGTCGATAACCTCAACGCCCTCGGGAAGGTCCTGCATAGCACCGGCATACTCGATCTTGCCGTTGTCGTCGACGAGAACGAGGGAGTTCTCGACCGGCTCGGCACCGGTACCGTCGATGAGTTTGCCGCCAACGATTGCGTACTTAGTGGACATGGTTCCTCCTTATGGATCCATATAGTGGGCGAGGCCATGTTGGGTTATGGCCTCACAAAGCTACCCAAGTGGTGCCGGGTTCGGTGCGCGGAAGAGAGGGGTCCGCGCACCCGATCCGCCCCGGCTAGGCGTCATTTTTTGCGGGAATTGGTGAAGGCCATGAGGGCCAGGCCAACGGCCAGCCAGCCGATCACGATGCTCCACTCCACCATGTTGAGGGAGGCGGGAGAGAACGGGACCACGAGCAGGCCGATGATGACGGCGCAGGCAGCGACAGCGAGGCTGATGCCAAACTTGCCGCCGGGCACCTCGTAGGGACGAGGCAGGTCGGGCTCGGTGAAGCGCATGCGCAGGCAAGCGAGGGCGACCATGCCGCAGGAGAAGATGAAGGCGAGAGCCGACACGTTGGTCAGAGGGATGAGCATGTTCTTGCCCAGGAACGGACCGATGACGGTGATGACGCCCAGAACGGCGCAGGCGAGCTTGGGAGCGCCGGACTTGGGATCGACCTCGGCGAACTTCTCGGGCAGCTGGCCCTTGCGGCCCATGGCGAGCATGATGCGGCTCGTGGCGCCGTAGAAGGAGTTCATCGGGCCCATGGGTCCAAGCGTGGCGATGACGAGCATGGCCAGGTACAGGAGCATGTTGATGCCCTTGAGGCAGGCAAGCGCGGGAACCGGGCTCTTAACAAACTCATGCCAGTCGAGGATGGTGCCGAACGAGTAGATGCAAACCATGTAGAAGCCGCCGGCGGCCAGCAGGGCCAGGGAGATGATCTTGCCGAACTTGTTCCAGTTGAGGCCCTCGGCTGCTTCCTCAGCCTGCTGAGGAATGGTGTCGAAACCGGCGTAGAAGAACGGGGTCAGAACCAGGACCGACACGATGCCGGCGAACAGGCTGGTGCCCTCGGTAGCGGGCTTGCCGCCGCCAGCACCGGTGACCTGGGAGAACACGGGCATGGCGTGTTCCGGCGAACCGGTGAACAGCGAGACACCCATGGCGAGCAGCATGCCGCAGAGCAGAGCCTTGGTCAGGAAGGCCTGGAGCTTGGCAGCCGAGCTGGCACCGCGGAAGTTGAGGAAGATGACGTAGACTGCAAAGCCGAGCGCGATTAGCGTCGGGAACAAGTAAACGTCGGCGCCCAAGATGGTGTAGAGCTTGACGGCGCGCAGCCACTCAAGACCGGGCAGGCTGCCGAACATCTCGGACACGAGGGTCGAAATGGCGATGGCCTCCCACGGGCACAGGATGCCGTTGCCCAGGGCCAGGAGCCAACCGGTGATGTAGCTCAGCGTACGGCCAAAGCTACGGTCGACATACTCGACGATGCCGCCCGAGATGGGGATAGCAGCCGTGAGCTCACCGAAAACAGCTCCGACGGGCACGAGGAAGATTGCACCCAAGAGGAATGCGATCATAGCGGGAACGGG
>USFU01000135.1 GCA_900554135.1 uncultured Collinsella sp.
TGCGCCATGGATGCCGCCGGCGAGTTGCCGGGCGTCGCCCACAGGTCCTGAGAGTCATCGGCTTCCCACATCACGCATCCATTCCGAGTCGCTTAAGCGCCGCGCCGAGCAGATCCTCGACACGCATATTCTGCCCATCATACCCGCTCAGGGCAACATCGGTCTCCTGCGGGCTAAAGCCCATGGAAAGGAGCGCCGCACGAGCGTCATCGATCGCCGAGGGAGCGGCGGCGGGAACCGGCATCGCAACCTGTCCGGGAATCACGTCGACCGGCACAAAGCCCTTATCCTTGGCAAAGGTGCTCTTGAGCTCCAGGATCAGACGCTGCGCGGTCTTTTTACCCACGCCGGGAACCTTGGCCATGCCCTTGTCATCCTCGGCCATTACCAGGGAATACAGCTGCCCCACGGTATAGGTGGAGAGCACGGCGAGCGCCAGGCGTGGGCCGACGCCCGAGACGGACACGAGCCGATCGAACATCGTGCGCTCGTCCTTAGAGGCAAAGCCAAAGAGCGTCATGGCGTCCTCGCGCACCTGCATACGGGTATAGAGGCGCACCTCGCCGCCGGGCGTAGGCAGCGTGGCGGCAGTGCTGCCCGAAATACCGAGCTCAAAGCCCACGCCCGATACATCGACGACGGCCGAGCTCATCGTGGCCTCGACGAGCGTTCCATGGAGCTGGGAAATCATCAGTATCCGGTTCCTCTCTGTTGATAGAACTCGCCGCCGGTAAGCGCCCGGGTGCGGCTGAGGTTAACGTGGCAGATGGCGCAAGCCAGGGCATCGGCGGCATGGTCGGGATGCGGGTCGTGATCGAGCTGCGTGAGCGTACGCACCATGTAGGCGACCTGCCGTTTGTCCGCGGCACCGGTGCCCACCACAGCCTGCTTGATCTGCATAGGCGTGTACTCGCCAATCTCGAGCGCACATTCCGAAAGCGCCACGAGTGCAGCACCGCGGGCATGCGCCGTGGGGATGGCCGAGCGGACATTAGCGCCAAAGTAGATGCTCTCGATAGCAGCGGTATCGGGTCGATAACGCTCCACGACGCCCTTGAGGTCGCGGGCGATATGCGACAGACGCACCGCGAGCGGACTGCCCGCGCTGGTCTCGATACAACCGTAGGCACGGCAGCGAACCTCGCCTCGCCGCTCCTCGATAATCCCCCAACCCGTATGGGCCAAACCGGGGTCGATACCCAAAATGACCAAGCCAACCTCCCCTCGTCTTTTGCCAAGCACAAGGCAAGGCCCCGCGCATCATTCACGAACGTCTGTTCTAGAATAACACAACGGGGCCAAGGTGCTTAGTTGAAGTACCGGGGTTGGGAGCGAATCCCATCCCCAGTTTAGTTCTGCGAGAAGAACGGGAACTGTCGGGGATCAACCGGCGGATGCGGCATCGGCGTGCCCTGGGGCCCACCCTGCGGGCCACCCTGGCCGCCCATCATCTTATCGATGGCGTCCTGGACCTCGCCCTCAAACTTCTTCATGCCCTCGTGCAGGCGGCGCTGGCCGTCCTCGGAGCGCAGCTCCTCCATCTGCTCGGGCGAAATGCCCAACAGGTCACCCAGTATGCCCATCATCTCGCCACGCATGCGCTCGCTTGTATCCTCGTCGGCAAAACGACGCACCTCAGCGCGTGCCAGCGAATCGACCGTCATGCGTTCCTTGCCGCTCAGCCCCAGGTCGGACCATGCAAGCATGTACGGCCAGGCGCGCTCGGCAAACGAACGGGCCGAGACGATTGGCGCCGTCGGCAGCTGGCGGCGAGCCGCCTCTCCCTGGCGCACGAGCATCAGCAGCAACGAACATGCCTCGGGCTTGCCGGTGGCCATCGGAATGTCGTCGAAGGGACGGTTGCGGTCCACGTGCGACTCGAGCGTGCCATCGACCTCGCCCGGCTCGAGCCCGCCGAGCAGCTGCGCCGCGCGGTCGAGCATGTCGACCGGACCGTCAAGCGTCGAGAGCGCTTGCGCCAGCACGCGCTCCATGCAATCCTCCACCGCGTTGAGCGTCACGAGCTCCTGCGGCACCACGGCAGACGTACGGTTGCGTACGCGCGCCACAAACTCGAGCGTCGACAGGTATACGTCGCCAAAGGGCGCATAATCGCCCTGGTAGCCACCGCAAAGCGCGGGCGCCGCCAGCGCGTACTCAGTTTTGGACAGCGGGCTCAACGCCATCGCACCCAGCTCGAGCGCCGAATCCTCCAGCATGAGGCCCAGCGTACGAGAGCGCAGGCGCTCGGCGTCGCCCGCCGACACATCGCGGTCGAGCACACGCGCCGCATCCGGCGCATCGCGCTCAACCGTGCGAATATGCAGGCGCTCGGCAATGGCACGAACGGCGGCACAGCGAGCAGCCTCGGCCTCCTCCTGCGCCGGCGTAAAGATGCGGTTGCGTCCCAGCACCAGGCCGATCACGTTTCGCGGGCCCAGAGCGTCAACGGCAAGTGCCGCCAGCAGGGACGACGGCAAGTCGCCCTCGAGCGCCACCACGGCGCGCGACGTGCCGTGGGCGCGGGCGTTATCGCGAACGGCGAGCACCAGCGCCTGCCACAGCCATTCCTCGGAGCGAAACTCGGGCAGCTCGTGGTCCTCCAAGGCATCGAGCATCACACCGCGCTGAATCTCCTGAACCAGTAGGCTCTCCTCAAAACACGACGCTTGGGCCACCACGCGGCCGCAGTCGTCGAGCACAAACGAGCCGCCGGTATACACCGACTCGTCATAGGCACCGACCGGCGCCATGCAGGCAAACCACACGCTGCGCTTAGATGCGATCTTGCGGTAGGCTCCGCTGCGCACGGCGGCAATCGCGGCGGTCTCGCGGTCGGTCATATCGAATGCGTTGAACTGGAAATAGGCAATGAGGTCGACGCCAGTCGCCAGCATCTCGAGCTCGCGATCCAGGTCAAACACCACGGCGATGCGCACGCCGTCCACGTCAAACACCGGCGGTGCCCAACGTGTGTCGTTGTTCTCACCGCGCTGCAGGGCAATACTTGCGCGCGCAGGCACCACGCGACCATCCTTAAGCATCATATAGTCAAGCAGGGGCTGGCCCTCAAACGAAACCGCAGCGGGCACGATGCAGATCATATCGAGCTCTTGGATGCGCTCGGCAACGCCCGTCAGGCCCGTCAGCATATCGTGCTCAAAATCGGCAGCGCCCACCAGGCTGCCCGGCATGGCACCCATAAAGAGCGGGGCCGGAACGCACAGCACGCGCGCGCCGCGCTCATGGGCCAGGCGAGCCTGGTCCTCGATGCGGCCGCAAATGCCCTCGATGTCACCCAAGCGCATATCGATCTGTGCAAGTGCGAGCTTCATGGCCCAGCCCTTTCCGTCGTAAATCGTCGTTGTCGTAGTAAAAGCGCCGGCCGCATAATGCAGCCGGCGCTCGCATGTGCATATGCTAGCTATGATACCCCGAGCGGGGGCGCGCTCCTAGAACGTCGCGGACCACAGCCCATGCAGGTTGCAGTAGGCATAGACAGTACCGGTCTTGGAGCCGCCAGCGAAAAACGTCGTGGGCTTCATGCCGGGCTCAAGGTAATGGACCTCCAGGCGGCCCTCGGCCTCAAGCGCGATCCACTCGATGTAGTGCTCGGGCAGCATGGGGTGCTCCGTCGAGCCCACGCGCGCGCGAATGACGTGGCCGTCGCGCTCGATCTCGACAACAGGCACGTGCTTCTCGTGCGCCGCATCCTCGGTGTTTGCCGTCAGCTCCGTGCAGCCGGCAGGGGTCGCAACGCCGTCGCCAAGGGCGGCAACGAGCTTGCCGTCGGAGTCCTTAAAGAATTTCGCCATGATGTTCTCCTTTGCTGATGTGCCAATATTCCTGATGCTTCTTATGCCCAAAGGTAGGCGAACCATCCACGGCATGGCAAATGAACACATATCGAGGGGCTCGGCAGAGTCCAGGGCGCTCAGGCAATTCCGAGTACCTGTCCTGGCACCCATCGGCATGCGCAAGTTAGCGACCGTCGCCACCGAGCAATGCCAGAACATCCTCGCGCGTGAACAGTGCCGATGAGATGCCATCGCCGCCGAGCACGCTGTTAACCAGATCGCGCTTGGACTCCTGCATCTGCATAATGCGTTCCTCGATCGTGTCCTTGGCGATGAGTTTGTACACGGTCACGGTGTGCTGCTGGCCAATGCGATGCGCGCGGTCAGTCGCCTGATCCTGCGCCGCTACGTTCCACCATGGGTCGTAGTGAATGACAACGTCGGCAGCAGTCAAATTAAGGCCCACGCCGCCCGCCTTGAGCGAAATCAAGAACACCGGCACCTCGCCCGTCTGGAACTGCGCAACCATCTTGGCGCGGCTCTCCTTAGACGAAGCGCCCGTAAGCTTAAGAAAGGCGATATCCTCCTTGGCCAGGCTCTTGCCGATGATATCGAGCATGCCCGTAAACTGGCTGAACAGCAAGATGCGGTGACTGCCGTCGAGTGCTCCGTGGACGAGCTCCATGCACGTATCGAGTTTGGCGCTTCCCGCCTTGTAGTCCGCATAGTGCAGATGCGGGTCGCAGCAGATCTGACGCAGCTTGGTGAGCTCGGCAAGCACCTTGAGTTTATCTTTCTTAAACTCCCCGGCCTCGCGGTGCTGCACCTGCTGGGCGATGCGGTCCTGGTTTGCCAGGTAGAGCTTGCGCTGCTCGCCGGTAAGCTGCGCCATCACCGTATCCTCGATCTTCTCGGGCAGGTCGGCCACCACGTCTTCCTTGACGCGACGCAGCACAAACGGCGA
>USFU01000136.1 GCA_900554135.1 uncultured Collinsella sp.
GACCGCGAGCGCGAGAAGGCCGCGCCGTTTAGCGAGTACGTCGAGACCTTTACCGAGGAGCAGGTGCGCGCCGAGACCGCCCGTTGCCTGGGCTGCGGTGCCTCGATCGTCGACCCCAACAAGTGCATCGGCTGCGGCCTGTGCACCACCAAGTGCGCGTTTGACGCCATCCATCTGGATCGCGACCGCCCCGAGTGCTCAACGATGGTCAAATACGAGCAAAAGCTCCCAAGCCTGGGCAAGTATGCTTTAAAGCGCGCCATCAAGATTAAGTTCGGTCGCAAGTAAGTAGTCATAACGGGAACGGCGGAAGGAATTAAAAGTGCACGAGCTCGGAATCGTGTATCACATCATTCGCGATGTCGAGAATGTGGCTCGCGCCAACGGCGTAAGTCGCGTTTCGAGCGTGACGTTGCTGTTGGGCGAGGTCTCGGGCGTCGTTCCCGACTTGCTGCTCGACGCTTGGCGCTGGGCAGCGGATAAAAAGCCTATCACCGAGGGCTCGGAGCTTATCGTGGAGCCCGTTGAGGCCGTGACACATTGCGAGGCGTGCGGCCGCGACTACGCGACGGTCGAGCACGGCAAGACCTGTCCCCATTGCGGTAGCGGCGAGACTTATCTGCTGCAGGGCCAGGATGTCATGATCAAGCAGATCGAGACCCCCGACGAGGACCCGGCAGACGCTACCCCTGATGGTCCCGCTGCTCCTGACGCCGTCGACGCCGCCAACCCCCTCCACATCGCCTAACTGAGTTATTGGGGACGTTCTTAAACGACTAGTCATTAAAGAACGTCCCCAATGACTATTCTATTTTGACGGTTTGCTAGAGCATAAGTTATACAATTAGTCAAGTTATGTCTGTTTAAACAAAATAGCGGCACGCAGGCGCATTGGGATTAACCTAAAAGCGGCGTTAATGAACAGAGTGTCTGTATATATCTGTGAAAGTAATTGGGAAATCACGTTTTAGTAGGCAATGAGCTGTAAATTAGCAACGTAATCAATTTGTAACAAACTTAGACGTTTAAACAAATAATCCAACCTTTTGCGAATTTAGCTATAATTCCACAATCCAAACAGGTATACTCCTTTCATGTCGTGTAGGAAATACGTAGACAAAAAGGAGGTTATGTGATGGTAAGTATTGTTCTTGCTAGCCACGGGGACTTGGCAGCTGGAATCAAGCAGACGGGCTCGATGGTCTTTGGCGATCAGCCGTCTGTAGCCGTGGTCTCGCTCGAGCCGAGCATGGGCCCCGACGACTTCCGTGCCAAGGTCGAGGAAGCAATCGCTTCCTTCGAGGACCAGGAGCAGGTGCTCTTCCTCGTTGATCTGTGGGGCGGCACGCCGTTCAACCAGATCAGCGGGCTCATCGAGGGCCACGATTCCTGGGCTATCGTCACCGGTGTCAACCTGCCTATGCTCATCGAGGCATATTCGCAGCGCTTTGACGCAAAGAACACTGCACATGCGATCGCAAAACATCTCGTGACTGAGGCTAAGGCTGGCGTGCGCGTCAAGCCCGAGTCTCTGGAGCCCGAGGAGAAGAAGCCGGCTGCGGCCGCTGCTGCTCCTGCAGGCGCCATCCCTCCGGGAACGGTCATCGGCGACGGGCACATCAAGATTGCCCACGTCCGCATCGACACCCGTCTGCTCCATGGCCAAGTGGCCACCACGTGGACCAAGCAGATCAACCCCAACCGCATCATCGTGGTTTCCGACGGCGTTGCTCACGACGAGCTCCGCAAGACGATGATCGAGCAGGCTGCCCCTCCGGGAGTCCATGCCAACGTCGTGCCCATCAAGAAGATGGCCGAGGTCGTCAAGGACACGCGCTTTGGTGACACCAAGGCTATGCTGCTCTTTGAGAACCCGCAGGATCTGCTCAAGGCCATCGAGGCCGGCGTCGACATCAAGGAAGTCAACATCGGTTCCATGGCTCACTCCAAGGGCAAGGTCGTCGTCACCAACGCCGTCGCTATGGGCGATGACGACGTCAAGACTCTCGAGGCCCTCAAGGCCAAGGGCGTCAAGTTCGAGGTCCGCAAGGTTCCTTCGGATTCCTCCGAGGATCTCGACGCCATGTTGAAGAAAGCTAAGGCCGAACTGGCCGCTCAAGCATAGTAAAGGAGGGTCCGATACATGTCTGCAATCACTATTCTGCTTGTTGCGATTGTCGCGTTGCTTGCCGGTATGGAAGGCATTCTGGATGAGTTCCAGTTCCATCAGCCGCTCGTGGCATGCACGCTTATCGGTCTCGTAACCGGTCACCTTCAGGAGGGCATCCTCCTGGGCGGTTCGCTCCAGATGATGGCCCTTGGCTGGGCTAACGTCGGCGCCGCCGTCGCGCCTGACGCCGCTCTGGCCTCGGTCGCTTCTTCGATCATCATGGTGCTCGCCCTCAACGGTGGCGCCACCGACTCGGCCAAGGCCGTTACCGCCGCCATCGCCGTCGCCGTTCCGCTGTCGGTCGCTGGCCTGTTCCTGACCATGATCTGCCGTACCCTGGCTACCGCTATCGCTCACGCCATGGACGGCTGCGCCGAGAAGGGCGACTTCGCCGGCATCGAGCGCTGGCAGTACATTGCCATCCTTATGCAGGGCCTTCGTATCGCCATTCCGGCAGTGCTTCTGTGCATCATTCCGGCCGAGGCAGTTACCAACGCGCTTAACGCTATGCCCGACTGGCTGTCCGGCGGCATGGCTGTCGGCGGCGGCATGGTCGCTTCCGTCGGTTACGCCATGGTCATCAACATGATGGCCACCAAGGAGACCTGGCCGTTCTTCATCCTCGGCTTTGTCCTTGCTGCCATCCCTCAGCTCACGCTGATCGCCCTTGGCCTCATCGGCATCTCCCTTGCCCTCATCTACCTTGGCCTTAAGGATCTGGCCAAGCAGGGTGGCGGCATGGGCGGTGGCTCCGGTGACCCGCTCGGCGACATTCTGAACGATTACGAGTAGGAGGGGAGTGATACATATGGCAGAGAACAAGATTCAGCTCACCAAGGCTGACCGCAAGAAGGTTTGCTTCCGTCATCAGTTCCTTCAGGGCTCGTGGAACTACGAGCGTATGCAGAACGGCGGCTGGTGCTTCGCAATGATCCCTGCGATCAAGAAGCTCTACACCAGCAAGGATGACCAGATTGCCGCTCTTAAGCGCCACCTGGAGTTCTATAACACCCACCCCTATGTTTCCGCCCCCGTCATTGGCGTTACCCTCGCTCTCGAGGAGGAGCGCGCCAACGGTGCTCCGATTGACGACGTCGCCATTCAGGGCGTCAAGGTCGGTATGATGGGCCCGCTCGCCGGCGTCGGCGACCCCGCCTTCTGGTTCACCCTTCGCCCGATTCTGGGCGCTCTGGGCGCTTCCATGGCCCTGTCCGGCAGCATCGCCGGTCCGCTGCTGTTCTTCTTCGCGTGGAACATCATCCGTTACGCCTTCCTGTGGTACACGCAGGAGTTTGGCTACAAGGTCGGCTCCTCCATCGCCAAGGACCTCTCTGGCGGTCTGATGGGCAAGGTCACCGAGGGTGCTTCCATCCTGGGTATGTTCATCATCGGCGCCCTGGTCGAGCGCTGGGTGTCCATCTCCTTCACCCCGGTCGTCTCCAAGGTCACGCAGTCTGCCGGCGCCTTCATCGACTGGGCTAACCTGCCCTCCGGTTCTGAGGGTGTCAAGGAAGCACTGACGATGTACAACTCCATCGGTGCTACCGCCCTTGATCAGGTTAAGGTCACCACGCTTCAGGCTAACCTCGATCAGCTCATCCCCGGCCTTGCCGCTGTGTGCCTGACCCTGCTGGTCTGCAAGCTCCTCAAGAAGAAGGTCAGCCCGATCGTCATCATCCTGGCTCTCTTCGCCGTCGGCATCATCGGTCGCGTCTGCGGCTTCATGTAAGCACGCTTCGGCTTAAGACCGAGAGTTGCTAGGCAAGGGCTTTTGAGCCATTGAAACGGACCGCACCCGGTGGGTACACTGGATGCGGTCCGATTGTTTTATTTGGAGGGCGAGGCGCGCATGGCGCAATCTCAGAACAGCACGGTCGATCTGGCAACGCCGGCAACCTGCCTGATGGGGCTTACCAGCCACGGTAACGTGATGGTGGGCAATAAGGCGTTTGAGTACTATAACGAGCGCAATCCCGAGGATTATATTCAAATCCCGTGGGACGAGGTCGATTATATTGCCGCCGAGGTTTTGCGCGGCACCAAGAAAATCACGCGTTTTGCCATCTTCACCAAGGACAACGGTCACTTTACGTTTTCGACGCGCGACGACAAAGAGACGCTTCGTGCGGTTCGTAAGTACGTCGATGAGGATAAGCTCGTGCGTTCGCCCGACTTTATCGATGTGACCGCCAAGGGCGCGAAGAGCATCCCCTCCGTTATCAAAAGCCTCTTCCACAGGGGTGACTAGTCATTGGGAAACTGTGTCCCAGTTTGAGCGGGGATTCCGGGATGTAGTTTCCGGAACAGGCTCATTTGGGAAACCATATCCCGTTTCGAACGGAAATTCCGGGACGCAGTTTCCCCGAGAGGCCCCATCGGGAAAGTCTGACCCAGAATTCGCCTAGATAGTGGGACACGCTTTCCGGAAAGCTTATCCAGGCGCAACTTCGAAGAGTGGCTATGCGCTGCATGGGAGTGGCGCAAATCTGCTACACTAGTACAACATGCCTCCGTAGCTCAGGGGATAGAGCACCGCTCTCCTAAAGCGGGTGTCGACGGTTCGAATCCGCCCGGGGGCACCA
>USFU01000137.1 GCA_900554135.1 uncultured Collinsella sp.
GGCTTGCCGTGCACGACGTCCTCGCCACAGGTCACCGTTTCAAACTTGTCAAAGAGGCCGACCATCTTAAGGTTGCGTTCGGCCGTAGCGAGGCGCGACGACGTCGCAAGGCCCACGTGATAGCCCGCAGCCAGTAGCTCGTCTATGCACTCGGCAGCGCCGGCCTTAAGCTCCAGTTCGGTCTTGACCATCTCGTCGCGAATCTCCTTGTGGCGGGCATAGACCGCCTCGGTGGTTTCGTGGCTGCCGTAATGCTTATCGAGGATGTCCATAACATCGGGCAGCGTGCGACCGATAAACTGATGGATCAGCGCTTCATCAATCGCGACCCCCAGCTCGGCAGCGCCCGCCTTCCATGCCTTAATGCCCAAACGCTCGGTATCGACCAGCGTTCCGTCCATGTCAAAAATTACAGCCTTGATCATATCGGCCCCCTCACCGGATTGCGTTACTGACACTCTACCGCACTTTCAAATTTGTATATAACGTATATAGCATATTGTGCCTTCGTTACATAGATAGAAGTCTTATGACAAGCAGCACGATAGGATTATAGTTTTCGACCAAGCACATATTGGTAAGGAACGTTTTATGCTTTCAGACACCACCGCACCTGCAGAGGAGCTTCAGTACAAACTCGCAGCGCTCGAGCAGCTGCTTTTGGCATACGGACGCGTCGCCATCGGCTTTTCCGGCGGCGTCGACAGCAGCTTTTTAGCCGCGGTCTGCGCCCGCATCATGCCTGCCAGCACGCTTCTCGTTCACCTCACCACGCCGCTCATCGGCACGCCTGAACAGGCTTCGTTTGAGCGGTCCGTTGACGGACAAACCAATGAGGAGCCGCATTTTAAGCTCCCCGTGCTCAATCTTTCGGTCGATCAGTTGCAGCTCCCCCAAGTAGCCTGCAACGATGCCAATCGCTGCTACCACTGCAAGCACGCCGGCTTTACCGCTATCGTCAACCACGCCAAGTCTCTCGGCTTTCCCACCGTCATCGATGGCAGCAATGCAAGCGATCGCGGTGACTACCGCCCTGGCATGCGCGCGGCAGAAGAGCTCGGCGTACGCTCCCCTCTTATGGAGGTCGGCTTTACCAAGGACGAAGAGCGCGAGCTGCTGCGCGTATGGGGCTATCCCGTTTGGAACCTGCCGGCGGGAGCCTGTCTTGCCACGCGCGTCCCCACGGGCGAGGAACTTACGCGCGAAAAGGTCGACCTGATTCGCGCCTGCGAGGATTACCTGCACGATCTTGACCTGGCGCAGGTTCGCGCACGCCTGGTCGGCGGCTGCATGCATATCGAGGCCGCGCCCGCAGATGTCGCCAAGATTGCCGCCCTCGGCGGCGCTACCGTCGACGACAAGGGCAAAACCCCGTTGCCCGCCGCCATCGAGTCCGCCCTGTGCGAGCTGGGCTGCGGCCACATCTCCCCCGAGGTCACCCCCTACATCCACGGCAACATGAATCTTTAGGTTACGCCGTTTTACAAACGGCGTAACTGCTCGGCGCTGCGCGGGCTCCGGGCACGGCAATCTGACGTTCAACTTCACGGGCGCGACCAAAAGGTCAGCGCCCGCTTGTTTCACGTCACCTTACCGCACCCGGAGCCCGCTCGCTCGTATATGCTCAACCTGCACTGCGTTAACTGACCTGCCAATAATGGACAGGTTTATTTGGCAGGTTTTATCTGGGGAAACGCAAACAGGGCCGCGACACCTATATGGCATCTCGGCCCTTTTCCTTGGAGAAGGATCGATTGATTGAACGGGATGACCGTTCTAGTCTTCGAGTCCGCTATTGATGAGCTCCGCAATCTCAACGGGATCGGTGCTCGCGCGCACCTTGTCACGAAAACCGGCGTCCATCAGCATCACGGCAGCCTTGGAGAGCAGACGCAGGTGCGTGGTTCCAGCTTCGCCGGCGGGCACGTACAGCGCGAGCGCAACATCGACGGGCACCCCATCGAAGCTCGGCCATTCAACGGGCTCGGCCAGTTTAAGCACGGCAACGCCCGGCGTGTGGATCGCGTCGCTTTTGGCATGCGGAACGGCAAAACCGGCGACAAGGCCGGTCTCGGCCTCGTTCTCGCGAGCAATAAAGGCAGCCTCTACGGCAGATGCGTCATCGGCGAAGCCGAGCTCGATTGCCTGCTCAGACAAATAATGCAGGGCGTCCTCGCGCGAGGCGGCGGTATACCCGATCGTCACTTGGTTGGCAGATACAAATCCCATGGAAACCTTCCTTACAACACAGACCTAACCGCAGCTTCGATGCCGTCGGCGTCCAAACCGTACTTGTGCAGCAAATCGACCGCAGGGCCGGACTCGCCATACACATCGCGCACGCCGACGCGTCGCATCGGCACCGGATGCTGCTCCGCGAGCACCGAGGCCACGGCCTCGCCAAGACCACCGATAATCGAATGCTCCTCGGCGGTGACCACGCGACCGGTCTTCTTGGCGCTGGCAACCACCAGGCGCTCATCAAGCGGCTTGATCGTGTGCATGTTGATGACCTCGGCATCGATACCATCGGCAGCGAGCGCCTCGGCAGCCTCAAGCGCCTCGGCGACCATGAGGCCGCATGCGACGATAGTCACATCGGACCCCTCGCGCACGACCACGCCGCGACCAATCTTGAACTCATAGTCCTCGTGGTCGTTGATGACCGGCGTTGCCAGACGGCCGAAACGCATGTAGACCGGCCCCTCAAACTCATAGGCAGCGCGCACGCAAGCGCGAGCCTCGATGTCATCGGCGGGAACGATTACCGTCATACCCGGAATCGTGCGCATGAGTGCGATATCCTCGCAGCACTGGTGCGTGGCGCCGTCCTCGCCCACCGAAATGCCGGCATGGGTAGCGCCAATCTTGACGTTGAGGTGCGGATAGCCGATGGAATTACGCACTTGCTCGTACGCGCGGCCGGCGGCGAACATGGCAAAGGTGCTCGCAAAGGCGACGTGGCCCGTGGTCGCAATGCCGGCGGCGAGCCCCATCAAGTTACTCTCGGCAATGCCGGCGTCGTAGAAGCGCTCAGGGTGCGCAGCCTTAAACTTACCCGTCTGCGTAGCGGCAGCCAGGTCGGCATCGAGCACTACAAAGTCATCGTGCTCATTGCCCAGCTCGACGAGCGCCTCGCCGTAGCTTACGCGCGTGGCGACTTTTTTGACCTCTGCCATTAGAGCTCCTCTCCTGCTGCCGCGAGCCCGGCCATGGCCTGCTCAAACTGCTCGTCATTGGGCGCCTTGCCATGCCAGCCAACCTGGTTCTCCATAAAGGAGACGCCTTTGCCCTTCACCGTCTCGGCGATGATAGCAACGGGCGCGCCGGTCACCTCACGAGCCTCAGCGAAAGCCGCCTCAATCTGCGCCATGTCGTTGCCATCGGCTAGCTCTATCACATGCCACTTAAAGGCGCGGAACTTGTCAGCGAGCGGCATCGCCGAGTTGACCTCATCGATCGTGCCGTCAATCTGCAAGCCGTTGTGGTCGACGACGGCAACAAGATTGTCGAGCGCATGGTTGCCGGCAAACATGGCCGCCTCCCACACCTGGCCCTCCTCGCACTCACCGTCGCCCAGCAACGTGTAGACACGGTAGCCGTCGCCCCAGTGCTTAGCGGCAAGCGCCATTCCAACTGCAGCAGAGATGCCCTGACCGAGCGATCCGGTGGACATATCGATGCCCGGGGTGTCGTTCATGTTGGGATGGCCCTGCAGTCGGCTGCCAATATGGCGGAGCGTCTCGAGCTCTTCGACGGGAAAATAGCCGCGATTTGCCAACACCGAATACAGGCCCGGCGCCGCGTGACCCTTGGAGAGCACAAAGCGATCGCGATCGGCCTTGCGAGGGTCGGCAGGATCGATATTCATTTCCTCAAAGTACAGATACGTCATGATGTCGGCAGCACCGAGCGATCCACCCGGATGTCCCGACTTGGCCGCGTGAACCGCAGTCACGACACCCTTCCTGACCTCATTGGCGACCTTCGCCAGCTCCTGGTTGGTCATACGAATTCCTCTCTTGAGAACAACCCCGGCACCGGATGACGCGATGCCGGGGCAATCCACTCGTTAAGCCTGAGCGACGACCTTCTGCCAGTCAGCCTCGAACGAGGCAAGGCCCTGGTCGGTCAGCGGGTGATGCAGGCACTTCTTGAGAGCGGCCATGGGCACGGTCGCGATATCGGCGCCAAGCAGCGCGGCCTGGGTCACATGGTTGGGCGTACGAACCGAGGCGGTGATGATCTCGACGGTGTCGTCGACGTTCTTGCCCGTCCAGTCGTAGTTCTTAATGCAGGTCACAACGTTGTCGAGCTGCGAAATACCGTCCTCGGCAATGTCGTCGAAGCGTCCCACAAACGGGCTGATGTAGCGAGCGCCGGCGTTGGCGGCCATAAGGGCCTGCGTCGGCGAGAAGACGAGCGTCATGTTGACGCGCACGCCTGCATCGGCCAGCGCGCGGCAGGCGGCGAGGCCGGCCTCGCAAACGGGAAGCTTGACCACGATGTTGGGAGCCAGGGCGGCAAGACGCTTGCCCTCCTCGATCATGCCCTCGGCAGTGGTCGCGGTAGACTCGGCGGACACGGGCAGGCCTTCGCAGAGCTCGGCGATCTTGAGCATGTGGGGCTCAAAGTCGGCCAGCTTGCCGCCGGTCTTGGCGTACAGGGACGGGTTGGTGGTAACACCGGCCAGGCAGCCCCAGCTCTTGGCCTCGGC
>USFU01000138.1 GCA_900554135.1 uncultured Collinsella sp.
TAGGCCTCGCCTCCCTTCGTGACGGCGGCATCCGCGGTCGCTGCAGTGATTTTCCAGCTCGCGGCCTGTTCGTATTCGGCCCACATCTTGGCGTATAGACCCTTTTGGGACAGCAGCTCGGCATGGGTGCCGGCCTCCTGCACGCTACCTTGGTTGAGCACCACGATCTTGTCGGCCCCCACCACGGTAGAAAGCCGGTGCGCGATCATAATGACCGTGCGACCCGCCGCCAGCTTGCTAAAGGCGCGCTGGATGAGCGCCTCGTTCTCGGGGTCGGCAAACGCCGTGGCCTCATCGAGCACCACGATAGGAGCGTCTTTAAGGATCGCGCGGGCGAGTGCCACGCGCTGGACCTCGCCGCCCGAAAGATATGCTCCGCCGGCGCCGAGCATGGTGTTGATGCCCTGTGGGAGCTTGGCCACAATGTCGTCGCACTGAGCTGCGGAGAGGGCCGCACGCACTTCGTCGTCAGTGGCCGTAGGCTTGGAGGCGCGCACGTTATCGGCAAGTGTTTGCCGGAACAGCTGGTTGGTCTGGAACACGAAGGCGACCTGGTCCATAAGCTCGTTCGGATCCATATCGCGAACGTCCACACCGCCTACGAGCACTCGACCCGAGGAAACATCCCAAAAACGCGGGATCAGGCTTGCACAGGTTGACTTGCCGCCTCCCGAAGGACCCACAAGCGCGAGGGTACTACCCGCGGAAACGCTAAAACTCGCATGGTTGACGGCAGGCGCCTCGGCGCCCTCGTAGGTAAAGCTCACATCCTCAAATCGCACGTCGCTGCTGGCAGGGTACTTGGGTTGAGCGGGCACGGAGAGCTGCTTGGAATCCATGACGCTTCGGATGCGAGCCAGCGAATCGGCACTCATCTGAGACGCCTCGCCCACAAACATGAGCTTGGTCATGGCTGTCGGCACCACGGCCGAAAATATCGCGTAAAACGTGAAGTTGGCCATAAAATGCGCGAAGTCCGTCTCGCCCGGCGCCAACAGCAACGCCACGGGCAATAGGAATGCCACAAGACCATTGAGCGCGGTAAGGTTGAGTACCTGCGGACCTCGACAGAACGTGCCCGAATAGTTTTGCGCCATGTCGGCGTATTCGGCGATCGCGTCGTGGAACGCCTTAAAGGAATAGACCGTCTGCTGAAACACCTTGACCACGGGAATGCCGCGTACGTATTCGGTACCGGTCTTGTTCATCTTGACCAGCGCGCCCATGTAGACCTTCATAAACTCGCCGCCCTTGCCGCCCATCATGGTAGCCATGGCGCCAAGCGAAACGACGACCGAGATAAGGCACGCCGCGCCCAAACGCCAATCGAGGGCGAAAAGCAGCACGAGCAGACCTGCAACCATGGCGGTGGCGCCGGCGATATCGGGTAGCATGTGTGCGAGCAGCGTCTCGGTTGAGGCGGCACATCCGTCTACGATACGGCGCAGCTCACCGGTGGCGTGCATGTCAAAGTAGCCAAGCGGCAGCTTAAGCAGGTGTTCGCTCGCAGTCTTGCGGATATTGGACGCGCAGCGAAACGCAGACAGGTGCGTGCACATGAGTCCCACGAAATACACTACGATGCTTGCCAGGGCAAAACCCACGGCCCACCAGCCATACATCGCGATATCGGTGGCTTCGCTCCAGTTAGGCGCCACAGCGATAAGGTCTCGCGCAACAAACCAGATGCACACATACGGGCCAAAGCTCAGCAGTTGCGAGAGCGCCGAGAGCGCCATGCCCAAATACGTTAGGAATTTACGGTCGCCGGCATATGCAAGTAGCTCGCCGATACCGCCGCCTTCCCTTTTTGATCCCTTTGCCATGAGATTCCTTTCTAACGGCTTGAGAGTTAACCGTAATCAACTTATCATTGATATGTTAGCCAAGGCACACAATCGAGCCAGACGTGGATGTTTCTGCAAAGGAAGGGGACGCTTTCGAAAATGCATCGGGCCGCGACCAACATAACCGAGCTCTACGCACCGCAGTTTGAGCAGTTTGGCCTGGAGCTTTCCGGCAAGGGCGCCGTCTTTACCGGCGAGGTGGCAAACGATCGGGCGCACGGACGCGCATGGATCATGCCCCTCTCCCCCACCTGCATCGTCATAGAGCATTTCATTACCCCGACGCACGATATGTACCTGGCGGAATACACACCTGAGCCGTACGCCTGCGTGAGCGAGGTCAGCGCGCCCACGCTCATATGCATGCCCAAGGCTGGCATAACGCCTGCGAACCTTAAGCCACTGCGCGGGCCGTGGCCGAACAGCGCGGTGTGCAGCTTTATCCAAGATAGCTGCGGCGAGGAGCTAAGTCCGCTGTTTGCAGGGCAGCTTTATCACTCGCGCTCGGTGCTCTTTTTGCCTGGATTTTTTGACGAACTGGAGCACCGCTATCCCACCGAGTTCGCGGGAATCTTCGAGGCGTTTGCCGAGCCATGGCACGAGGAGGCGACGTCTGCCATCTGCCACACGCTGCGTCGGATTAACGAGGAACGCGCCCGTACCGTAGGCGGACACGTCTATATGCAAGGCATCGTGGAGACCATGGTCGCGGAGCTCGCCTGTTCGCGCGCGGCCCACAAGCAGGCGCGGCAGGCGGCAGACACACGCGTCAGCATAACCATTGCCGAAGAAGCAACGGCAATGATTGAGCGCGCGCTCGACAAAGGCAGACGTGTGGGTATCAACGAGGTGGCCGAGAAGCTCTACACAAGCCGCTCCAAACTATGCGCCACCTTTAAGGCCCAAACTGGCGAGTCCCTGGGCGCCTACATTCGCAGACGCCGTATAGAGCGAGCACAGGACCTTTTGGCCGATAGCGCGCTCACGATAGCGCAGGTGGCAGAGCGTCTAGGCTACCCTCAGCAGGCCGCCTTCGCCCAAGCCTTCAAGCAACACACCGGCACCACCCCCACCGCCTGGCGCTCCCAACATATATAAAGAATGAAGGCGCCAACGGCGCCCTCATTCACCAAATTCAATCCAGCCCACCTGACCCGAACGGCCGAGTCGTCTGATCGTGGAAGCCCCGAGTCGCCGGGGTGTTTGCTCCAAATGAGTTCCGCATGCAAAGAAGGCCACTTAATGTGGCCTTCGTCTTGCATAGGACTGTTTGAAATTTGGAGGAAATACCCCGGCGACTCGGGGCTTCCCCGGCCTCGCAGCTACGAGAGCGACGCTCTCAGCAATTCGTTGAAGAGCTTCGGGTTGCCCTTGCCGCGGCTCGCCTTCATGCACTGGCCCACCAAAAAGCCGATGACCTTCTGGCTGCCGTCGCGGTACTGCTGCGCCTGCTCGGCACAGTTCGCCAGCACCTCGTCCACGATCGGCTGCAGCGCGCCGGCATCGCTCACCTGGCGCATACCGCGCTCATCGACGATCTTGTTGGGGTCGTCGCCGGTCTGGGCCATGGCCTCAAAGACCTCGTGCGCCTGGTTGGAGCTGATGGCATCGGTCGCCAGCAGCTTGGCAAGCGCGGCCACCTGGGCCGGCGCGATGCCGGACTCGACAAGCGACACACCCGCGCCCTTAAGGTAGGCGATCATCTCGTTCATCAGCAGGTTTGCGACCGTCTGGGCCTCCTTGCCAGCCATACCGGCAGCGGCGGCCTCAAAGAACTCGGCAAACTCGGGGTCGCCGGCGATTTGCTCGGCATCGGCCGTCTTAATGCCAAAGTCGGCCTCAAAACGGGCGCGCTTGGCATCGGGCAGCTCGGGGATCTCGCCACGGCAGCGGTCGATAAACTCGTCGTCCAGATCGAACGGCGCCAGGTCGGGATCGGGGAACAGACGATAGTCGTCAGCCGTCTCCTTCACACGCATGACTACGGTGCGCTTGCGGCTAGGCTCCCAGTGACGGGTCTCCTGATAGATGATGCCGCCCTCCTCGAGCACCTCGGCTTGGCGGCAGATCTCGTAGGCAAGGCCGTCGTGCAGGCTCTTGAACGAGTTGAGGTTCTTGAGCTCGGTCTTGGTGCCCAGCTTGGTCTCGCCGCGGCGACGCAGTGACACGTTGCCGTCGCAGCGCATGGAGCCCTTCTCCATGGAGCAGTCGGAAATGCCCAGCGTCACAAAGATGCGACGGAGCTTCTCCATAAACAGGCGAGCCTCCTCGGGCGTACGCAGGTCGGGCTCGGTGACGAGCTCGATGAGCGGCGTGCCGCAGCGGTTGTAGTCGACGAGCGACTCGGCCGCAGCGGTAATGCGGCCCTCGGCACCGCCCACGTGCACCATCTTGGCGGCGTCCTCCTCCATATGGATGCGCAAAATGCGGATGGGCACCGTGTAGGAGCCGTCCTCGCGGCGCTCGGGCATCTGCAGGTTGGACGCGTCGTAGCTGGCCAGGTGACCGGCGCGCTGGTTACCCTCGCGCATGGTCGACGTCATGGACGTGGACAGGCCCTCGGCGTTGGCAGAGGCGCTCGCCAGGCTCTGGGCCTCGGCCTCGCCAAACGCGCAGTCGGGGCGCTCGGCGGCACCGCGGCCGGTCACGTCCAGATCCAGATGGCCGTACATGGCAAAGGCGACCGGACCCTGCGTGGTCTGGAAGTTCTTGGCCATGTCGGGATAGAAGTAGTGCTTGCGGTAGAACATCGAGTGGCGCTGGATCTCGCAGTTAGTGGCGAGACCCGCCTTGACGATGCTCTCGATGGCGCGCTTGTTGGGCACCGGCAGGGCACCGGGCAGGCCCAGGCACACCGGGCACAC
>USFU01000139.1 GCA_900554135.1 uncultured Collinsella sp.
GAAATCGTAAACTGCTGCGTCAAAAGCGGTCCTTCAGATTGGGGACGGGCCGGCATGTCGACCGTTCGGCATACCGGCCCGCTCAAGGGATGTGAAATTAATAACGCTCAAAGAAGGCAAGCGCGTTGTCGCTGCAGAGCTTTTGCATCACGGTCTTGCCAAAGTGCTTGGAGAGCATGTTCTGGAATTCGGGCATCTTGCTGGCATCGGAGAGGAAGTCGGGTACCTTGGCGCCGTCCCAGTCGCCGCCGAGCGCGATGGCGTCCTCGCCGCCCAGGTCGAGCCAGTGCTCGATATGGGCGGCCAGCTGGTCGAAGGTGACGTCTGCGGCGGTCTTGTCGGTTACGTCGTTGGATAGGAACTCGCTGCAGTAGTTGAGGCCGACGATGCCACCCATGTCGCGAATGGTGCGGAACTGGTCGTCGGTAAGGTTGCGTTTGACGTCGCAAACCGCACGGGAGCTGGAGTGGCTGGCGACGAAGGGGCGCGTGGCGTGGGCGACAACCTCGTCAAAGCACTCATCGTTGAGGTGGGAGACGTCGAGTACCATGCCGGCGTGCTCCATCTGCGTAAGTGCCTCGATGCCGGCGGCGGTGAGGCCGGCGTGGGTATCGTGCCCGCTCGCGAGCGGTCCCTGCGCGTTCCAGCTGAGTGATGACATGAGTACGCCCAGGCTCTTGAGTACCTCGATCAGTGTGGGGTCCTCGGCAAAGAACGTGGCGTTTTCGATGGTGTGGATGCAGGCGACCTTGCCGTCCTTGAGTGCAGGGCGAATGTCAGCGGCGCTGCGTACGTTGACCATGCGGTCGTGGTTGAGCATTGCCTGGCCGCTCATGTGCGCCATGATCTGCGCCTGGAAGCGCGCGGCGTGAGCGGTGGGAATCTCGTCGGGGACAAACGTGGCGAAGCACTGTGCCCACGGCGTGTTGCCGATCTTTGCGAGCGAGATGGCGCAGGCGTTGCCCTCGATGAGGTCGAAATCTTGCGGATGCGTTTCATCGCCGGGGAAATAACCGTCGGTGCCGGCGGTAAAGCGCAGGTCGAGATCGAGCGTGGCCCAGCCGATGCGGTCGGCGGTGTCGCAGTGTAGATCAAATACGGGATATGCCATGGTTCCTCCGGTTGCAGCGTTTCTTTGCAAACTGTCATTGAATTGTATGACTAGGGTATAGTTAGCGCCATATGTTCATGGCGGCCCGCGTTGTGCGCCGCCCTTATTACGGAGGTTACCATGTCCAACCAGGGCAAGAAGGTCAAGACCCATTATCGCGGCACGCTCGACGACGGCACTCAGTTCGATAGCTCCTACGATCGCGGCGAGCCGCTGGAGTTCACCTGCGGCGCCGGTCAGATGATCAAGGGCTTCGACGCCGCTGTTGTCGACATGCAGGTGGGCGAGAAGAAGACCGTGCACATTCCTGCTGCCGATGCCTACGGCGAGCACAATCCCGAGATGGTCCTGACCTTCCCGGCCGAACAGGTTCCCAACATCGAGCAGATCGAGAAGGGCATGAAGCTTTTCCTGTCCACGCCGAGCGGCATGCCCGTCCCCGCCGTTGTCATCGACGTGACGCCCGAGGCCGTGACGCTCGACGCCAACCACGAGTTGGCCGGCAAGGACCTCAACTTTGATATCGAGCTCGTCGAGGTCGAGGGCTAGAGTATGCCTGAACGCTTGGTTTCGACGACATGCTTGGGAAATCTCAACGATCCGTCCTATGAACTCCTGCTTCGCCGGAAGTTGGGCGGCGTCTTTGAAGTTGACGAGCTATTGCTCGATTGGGACCAGGCCGATGCCCGCACATTTGCGGGCGTAACGGAGCTGGGGCGCACGATCGGTGTTCGGCTGGATACTGCCGACGGCGGTCGTCTTGCCGATGGCGACGTGCTCGCCATTGACCGTTCGGGCGTGGTGCCCGTGGCGGTTGTCGTGCGCCTGCGCAGCGCCGAGGTTTATTTGGTCGAAGTCGACCGCATGGATCCGATTGCACTCGCGCATGCGTGCTGGGAGATTGGCAACATGCATGCGCCGCTCTTCCGAGGCGACTCGGATGAGCATACCGTGCGCATGTATACGCCGGTGCAGCCTGTTTTGGGCCGCATACTCCGGGGTGTCGAGGGTGTTCGGCTCTCGGTGGTCACACGCGAGCTCGATGCCAGCCGACGCTTTGCATCGAGCGCGGCGGATGTCGTCGTGAGTATGGCTCCCGACTTTACGATCGTAAAGAAGGCGCGCGGTTAACGTGCGTATGAGTAAGACGGACTTTGAGAGGCAACCATTCAAAGTCCGTCTTACTGTTGATGAGGTGCTTTGGGGGAAAGCATATGGGTCTTGAGGGAATCAAGCTGATTGCATGCGATTTGGACGGCACGTTGCTGCATCCGGGGGAGCGCGAGCCGCGTTCCGAGGCCTTTGAACTTATCGATCAGCTGCATCGTCGCGGTATCGTGTTTATGCCGGCGAGCGGCCGTCAATATGCGAGCTTGCGCTACCTGTTTGCCCCGGTGGCCGATGAGCTCGCCTATGTATGCGAAAACGGAGCCCTGGTGATGAGCGAGGGGCGTGCCGTTGTCAAGCGTTCCATGGAGCGTAGCCTTGCTATGGATATCGCGAATGCCGTGGTTGCGTATCCCCATGCCGACGTGACACTTTCGTGCGAGGGACACCTCTACACCATGAGCGGCAACGATGCGTTCGTCGACCATTTGCGTTATGAGGTCCACTGCGATGTGGCGGTGGTCGACCGTCCCGAGGACATCGACGAGGACGTCATTAAGATTGCCTTCCAGACGCCCGAGGTGGATCAGCCGGCGGCCCTGGAGTATTTCGAGCGCCTCTTTAGCGACCGAGTCGATGTCATGACATCGGGAACCGAATGGACGGACTTTATCGGTTTCGGTTCGGGCAAGGGCTCTGCGCTTGCCGATTACGGTCGTGCCCTGGGGATTTCGCCCGATGAGATGATGGCGTTTGGCGACAATGAGAACGATCGCGACATGCTCAACGTCGTGGGCCATCCCTATCTGATGGAGAGCTGCAACCCCACCATGCGAGGCATCAACGACCGCGTCCGTTACGTGCGCACGGTCGAAGAGGAACTGCGCCGTCTGCTCGCCGAGTAGGTTTTCGGGACATACCTAGAAATCTACTTTTTGCTGTAGCGGATGGGCAAGTAGATTTGCGGGCATGCCACTAAGGGCTACCGGCAGTCGGGGCAGAGACCCTCGAAGATGGTGTAGTGCGACGTGACGTGCCAGCCGATTTGCTCGGACGCCTTGGCGTCGAGCTGGGCATCGAAGGGGAGCGGTACGTCGATGACGCGGCTGCATGAGGTGCAGATGATATGCGCATGCGGCTCGATCGTGCGATCGAAGCGACTGCCGCCGGGCGTCTTGATGGAGAGGATCTCGCCGGCGTCGGCCAAGAGATTGAGATTGCGGTAGACCGTACCGCGGCTGATTTTGTCATCCTGCGCGCGCACGACGTTGTAGATTTCGTCGGCGGTGGGATGGTTATAGCTTTGGCGCACGGCGTCAAGAACCAGCTTTCGCTGCCTGGTATTCCTTCTTTGCACCGCCATGCGCCTCGCCTCTTTTCTATCAACGGTCGTAGGTAAATGATACCGTATTTAGCACACAATACTAATAACGAGGACTGAAACCGTCCTCATTGGCAAGTGGGGCTCGGGTCTGGGCGTCTACGAGGCGAAAACGCGTCCCCATGCGCTCGTAGGAGGTATGAAGCGCCTCGAGCTGAGACACGATGTTTGCCGGCGTGCCCTGTAGCTCCATCTCAACCGAGCCGTCTTCCATATTGCGCACCCAGCCGGTGAGGGAGCGCGCCTGTGCGAGGTTGGTGTTGGTGAAGCGGAAACCGACGCCCTGGACCTGTCCCTCCCACCGCAGGAAATAGCGCTGCGGGGCGTCTTGAGTGGCCCCGTCGCTTGCGAGCACAGTAAGCCTGCGGCGCAGCTCGAGCTCGACGTTTGACGGTTTTTGAGGCTCTCGACTGCCGCTGGTGACGCTGGAGAAGAACGTATCGAAGAAGCCCATCGCTATGCCTGCTTGCCTGCGTCGGCCGGGAAGGTTATGCCGGCCTGCTGGCGCACGGCATCCATGATGCGCAGTGAGACGAGCGTGACATCGCGGTAGTGGCCAAGCTCGTGACGTCCCGCCGGGGTCTCCCAAATCTCTTCCTTGACGTTATCGATGCCGCCGATGGCGGTGATAAAGTCGGCAAGTTCGTATTCCATAGTGTTGCTCGATTTGGGCAGTTCGAGCACGCGGCCGTTGTCGCCCTGCTCGCGCGGCGTTTCGGTCGCCGACCCGCGCACGACATCGCCGCGGTAGTCGATGCGTACGTTGCGGGGCGTGGACAGATGGTCGATCTGGATGGTGCCGCGCTCGCCTTCGATCTGTGAGGGCAGCAGGTCATTCGTAATCTTGGAGTGCGCAAGCTCGACGGAGATGCGCCCGCCGCCGTAGGTGGCAAGGATGGAGCCACAGCCGTCGATGGGGCCGTGCGTGAGCTGTCGCGTGGCGGGGTCGAGTAGCGTAGTCATGCTGGTGAGGCCGGAGGGCATGCCGAAAATCTCGACCATGGGCTCGACGGTGTAGACGCCAATATCCATGAGGGAACCCGATGCCAT
>USFU01000140.1 GCA_900554135.1 uncultured Collinsella sp.
GTACGGTTCTGATAGGCGTGCTCGGCAAGCGTGTGGATAAAGGTGCTCATGAACGGGAAGATCTCGCCCTGATAGGTGATGGAGGCGAGCACCAGACGGTCATAGCGGAACGCATCCTCAACGGCCTCGGCCATGTCGTCGCGAGCCAAGTCAAAGACGGAAACCTTCTGGCCGCGGGCCTCGAGCGCAGATGCAAGCTCCTCAACGGCGGCCTTCAGATGGCCGTACACGCTCGCATAGGCGATCGTGATGCCCTCGTCCTCGGGCTGATAGCTCGACCAGGTGTTGTAGGTGTCGAGGTAATAGCCCAGATTCTCGGTAAGAACAGGACCATGGAGCGGACAGATGATCTGGATATCCAGATCGGCGGCCTTCTTGAGCACGGTCTGCACGAATTTGCCGAACTTACCGACGATGCCAAAGTAGTAGCGGCGCGCTTCGCAAGCCCAGCCTTCCGGGTCCTCGATGTCGTTGGCGCCGAACTTGCCAAAGCCGTCGGCACTAAAGAGCACCTTGTCGGTGGACTCGTAGGAGAAGATCACCTCGGGCCAGTGCACGTTGGGGGCGCCGACAAACGTTAGGCTGTGGCCACCCAGGTCGAGCACGTCGCCCTCTTTGACGACCATCTTACGCTCGGGGTAGTCGGTGCCAAAGTAGTTGACCATCATGCGGAAGGCGCCCATGCTGGCCACAATCTGTGCCTGGGGGTAGCGCTCCATAAAGGCGGCGATGCCAGCAGAGTGATCGGGCTCCATGTGATGGATAACCAGGTAGTCGGGCGTACGTCCATCGAGCGCGGCCTCGAGGTTGCCGAGCCACTCGTCAACAAAACCACCGTCGACCGAATCGGCGACAGCGATCTTCTCGCCCAAGATAACGTAGCTGTTGTATGCCATACCATTCTCGGACACATCGTACTGGCCCTCGAACAGGTCAATGTCGTGATCGTCGACGCCAACGTAGCGGATATCCTTGGTGATCTCCATCAGGCAAAGCCTCCTAGATAGACAAAATAACCCGTCTATCATAGCACTCGGCAGCATTCCAACTGTTATCTGCCGGCATCCTTACCGATTGTTATTGAAATACGATAAATCGCCGTTTACCTGCGCAAACTATGAGCGTGGTATCGCCGTGCTATGTCGAATAATGAGCTGGCCGGGAATACGAATGGCAACGGTTTTGCCCGCCGTACCCGCCTCGGGAACCGCATGCTCGAATACCTCGCGTCCGCGCTGATGCAAATCGAATCGAACGGTCGTGAGCTCGTTATGCGCGACAAAATCATCGAGCGAATCGTCGACACCCACCACGCTCACGTCCTCGGGCACGCGCAGGCCGCTATCGCGCAGCGCTGCAATCGCGCCATTTGCCATCTGGTCGTTTGCCGCGTAAATCGCCGTCATGGTGCGATCGTGCTCGGCCAGGTACCTGCCGGCCTCGTAGCCGCTGTTGGCAGACCAGTCGCCCTCGAGCGGCTCTGCCGGCTCGATGTGTTTACGCTCGAGCGCATCCTGCCAACCGGCTCGACGAAATTGCTCGTCGACCGAGAACGACGGGCCGCCAATATAGCGAATCTGCCCGTGCCCCAGCTTAAACAGGTGATCCATAAGCAAGAGCGAGCAGCCGTAATGGTCGGAATCGACCGTAGTCACGCGCGGATGCGCGTACATGGTAACGATGACCGTTCCAATGCCCGGCAGTGGATCAAACGTCTCAAAATCGGGCGCCATGCGGCTCATGCCGATGATGATGCCATCCACCGGCAATGCGGCCATACGACGCGTGGCCTCGGCAAGCGAGAATTCCTCAGTCTTGGACATCTCGACCAGCGTGATGGCGCAATTATGCTCGCGAGCAGCGCTGGCGATGCCGTCGATCATTGAGAGGTTGCCAAACTTGGTGACATCGTTGATGCATAGGCCGACCGAATGGTAACGGCCGTCGCGCAGCGAGCGACCGGCATAACTCGGACGAAAGCCGAGCTCTTGCATAGCAGCCTGCACGCGCTGGCGCGTCTGCTCGTTAACGTTGGGCAAGCCGTTGGCGACGCGCGAAACCGTCTGCTGCGAAACGCCGGCAGCGCGGGCGACGTCAGCCATGGAGACCGGACGCGAACTGGTATCGTTGGACGGGCGCCTTGCCACAGGATCACCTTCACCCTTGCGAGATCTGAATAGCGTGAATGCCGGCCCGGGCAGTAATACATCCCGCGCCGAGGCCCGCTATCGTCGGACGCATGTTAACGTACTCTACTTTTTCTATCTGCATCTCTTCTGCTTTATAAGTCCATACGGCAGTACCGTTCACGGCTGTATTTCTACCGATTACCAGATTCTCAAAAAGTGGCAAGCGATGTGTTATGAGTACGTTAACATAGCCCGTAACGTGCGGTATCGTGAACACTTGGTTCATGCCGCTACAAGTTGTTAACGCACTCATAACGACGCAAAACCCACCCGGGCACGCCAAGGAAAGGACTCCCATGACCACCCCCGACGAAAAGACATTCGCCACGCTCACCAAGCTGTTCGAGGAGGAGTTTGGCCCCATCGGCGACCGCCAGGTGCTCTACGTGCACGCGCCCGGCCGTTCCGAGATCAGCGGCAACCACACCGACCACGAGGGCGGCCACGTTATCGCCGGCTCGCTCGATGTCGCCGTCGACGGCATCGCCGTGGCAACCGATTCCAACAAGGTTCGCGTAGCCGACGAGGGCTACCCCACCTTTGAGATCACACTCGATACGCTAGATGTTCAGGAGTCCGAGAAGGGCACGTCCGCAAGCCTCGTCCGCGGTATGGCCCACGAGATTGCAGCGCTTGGTGTTGAGCCCAAGGGCTTCGACTTCGCCTTTACTTGCTCCGTCCCTTCGGGCGGCGGCCTATCCAGCTCCGCTGCCGTCGAGGCCGCGTACGGTCGTGCCATGGAAACCCTCTGGGGCGCACCCGCCATCGAGCCTGTCGCGCTCGCCCAGATGAGCCAGCGCACCGAGAACAACTATTACGGCAAGCCCTGCGGTCTTATGGATCAGGCAGCCGTGTGCCTGGGCGGCCTTGCCTACATGGACTTTGAGGACCAGGCTCAGCCTAAAACCCAGAAGCTCGAGCTCAACTTTGAGGATCACGGCTACGCGCTCGTGCTCGTTAAGGTCGGTGCCGACCACGTGGCCGCCACCGACGACTACGCCGCCGTTCCGCGCGAGATGCAGGACGTCGCCGCCGAGTTTGGCAAGGCACGCCTGTGCGAGGTAAACGTGGCGGACTTTGACGCCAAGCTCCCCGAGCTGCGCGCCAAGCTGGGTGACCGTGCCTGCCTGCGCGCCGTTCACTACTGGTACGAAAACGGCTTGGTCGACAAGCGCTGGGCAGCCCTGAACGCCGGCGACATCGACCAGTTCCTGGTCCTGACGCGCGAGTCGGGCGCCAGCTCTGCCATGTACCTGCAAAACGTCGTTGCCAAGCTGGGCTCCGAGCAGCCTTCCATGTATGCCCTGGCGCTGGCCGAGCACGTGCTCGACGGCCGCGGTGCCGTTCGTATTCACGGTGGCGGCTTTGGCGGCACCATCCAGGCCTTCGTGCCGCTCGACCTGGTCGACACCTTTATCACCAAGATGAACAGCTGGCTGGGCGAAGGCTCTGCCCGCCACTACGCAATTACTGACAAGGGGGCTTACGCGGCATGGCTGTAATGACCGACGTGCGCGAGGCTGCGCAGGGCCTTATCGAATATGCCATCCACCGATCGATGATCGGACAGGACGACCGCATCTGGGCCTACAACACCATTCTTGAGTGCATCGGCGCCACGGGCCCCGCGCTCGACATGGCCTGGGCGCTCCAGGTTGAGAAACTATCGCTCTTGCACCCCGATACACTCCCCGACTTTGATCTTGAAGGCACGCTTGCCGCGCTTTCCGAGGCCGCCGTTGCCAACGGTGCCGCCGAGGACACGGCATCGGGCCGAGACCGCATCGCCATGCGCATCATGGGCGTACTGATGCCGAGGCCTTCAGTTGTAAACGAGGAGTTCAACGGACGCATGGGCGTCAACGAGCCCCGCGCCGCGACCGACTGGTTCTATGGTCTGTGCTGCGACGCCGGCTACGTGCGCCGTGCCGCCATCGCGCGCAACATCAAATGGAGTACTTCCACCAACTGGGGTGACCTAGAGATCACCATCAACCTGTCCAAGCCCGAGAAAGACCCGCGCGATATTGCCGCAGCCGGTGCCGCCAAAAACACGGGCGAGAAGTATCCCGCCTGTCAGCTCTGCATCGAGAACGAGGGCTACCCCGGACGCTCCGCCGCAGCCGACGGCGGCGCTCATCCCGCCCGTCAGAACCTGCGCGTTATTCCCATTCAGCTCGACGGCGAGCGCTGGGGCTTCCAGTACAGCCCGTATGCGTATTTTAACGAGCACTGCATTACGATGAGCTCCGAGCATCGCCCGATGCACGTGGACCGCAAGGGGCTGACCTGCCTGCTCGATTTTGTGGACCTGTTCCCGCACTACTTCATCGGCTCCAACGCCGACCTACCCATCGTGGGCGGCTCGATCTTGTCGCATGACCACTTCCAGGGCGGCGCGCACGAGTTCCCCATGATGCATGCCGCCGAGGTCTCGCAGTTTAGCGTGCCCGGTTT
>USFU01000141.1 GCA_900554135.1 uncultured Collinsella sp.
CGCCTTGTCCGCAGCTCCGAAGGAGCAGGACAAGGCGCCACACATGGTCGAGGACGTTCTGAAAACTAAGCCCGGCCCCCGCCGGACAGGTCCACCGCTACTCGCAGAGCAGCTTGGCGATCTGGACGGCGTTGGTTGCCGCGCCCTTACGGATTTGGTCGCCGCAGCACCAGAAGGTGATACCGCGCGCGGCCTCGGGGTTCGAGATGTCGCGGCGCACGCGACCGACCCAAATCAGGTCCTGGTCGGACGTATCCATTGGCATGGGGAAACGGTCGTGTGCATCCTCGGCAGCCATATCGTCAACCAGCTTGACGCCGGGAGCGGCAGCCAGCGCAGCACGAGCCTCCTCGACCGTAATATCGCGCTCAAACTCGAGCGTAATGCTCTCGGAGTGCGAACGCAGCACGGGCACGCGCACGCAGGTGCAGTTCACGCGCAACTCGGGCAGGTGCATGATCTTACGGCCCTCGTTCTGCAGCTTCATCTCCTCGGAGGTAAAGCCTTCCTCCTTGACGCCGCCGATCTGCGGAATCAGGTTACTCGCCAGCTGGGCGGCAAACGCGCGCGGCTCGGGAATCTCCTCGCCGCGGCCCAGGGCGGCCAGCTGAGCCTCGAGCTCGGCCATACCGGGAGCGCCGGCACCCGAAGCCGCCTGATACGTCGAGACGATCATGCGCTTCACACCGGCGAGCTGATGCAGCGGCCACGTGGGAACCAGGCCGATGATGGTCGCGCAGTTGGGGTTGGCGATAAGGCCGTGATGCCACTTGATATCGTCGGCATTGATCTCGGGCACGACCAGCGGCACCTCGGGATCCATACGGAAAGCATGGCTGTTGTCGACCACGACGGCGCCGCGCTTGACGGCCTCGGGCAGCAGCTCCTTGGCGATATCGTCGCCGGCAGCGCCGAGTACGATGTCGCAGCCCTCAAAGGCCTCGGGGCAAGCCTCTTCGATTACGATCTGCTCGCCGCGGAACTCAACGGTCTTGCCCGCAGAGCGCGCGCTCGCCAGCAGCTTGAGCTTACCGACCGGAAACTTCTGCTCGTTGAGGCACTCGAGCATCTGGGTGCCCACGGCTCCCGTCGCGCCCAAAATAGCAACCGTGTACTGTTTCATGCTTCCCCCTTTAAAGGTTGTGGCTTTTGCCCGCACGCCGAGCAGGCCAATTATTGTTGCCAGTGTATACAAGAACGGGGCGGGCACGAAACCCGCCCCGTCGAAACGAAACCGAAACGAAACGCCCCGCCGTAGATTTTGAGACATGACTCAAAAATCTAGCGAGATAGCAGCTACTTGTGGAGCGCAGCCAGAGCGGGATCGACCGGCGCGGAAGCCTCCAGGTCGGAGACCTTCACAATGCCGTTCTCATCGGAGAAGGCACGGTAAATGGTCCGAATCGCCAGGTCGAAGTCCTTCTCCTCGACACCGATAATGATGTTGATCTCGTCGCAGCTCTGCGAAATCATACGCACGCTCACGCCGGCCTGGCCAAGCATACCAAACAGATGGCCCGAGATACCTGCGCGGCCGCGCAGGTTACGGCCGACGGTAGCGATGAGCGCCAGGCCCTCGACAACCTCGATCTCGAGCGGCTCTACCTCCTGTTGAATGTCGCCCACAAGCGAGTACAGCGAATCGTGCACATCCTTCTCCTGCACCACGGCGCCAAAGCGGTCGACACCGGTGGGCATGTGCTCGACGGAAACGTCATAGCGCTCGAAGACCGAAAGTGCGCGGCGCATAAAGCCGACACGAGGCTTGGTGCGGTCACGGGCGACGTTGATGGCGACAAAACCGCGCTTGCCGGTCACGCCGGTAATGATGGGCTCTGCCTCACCCTCATCAGCCGTCTCGCTAATGATGGTGCCGGGGTCCTGCGGCGCATTGGTGTTCTTGATGACCAGCGGAATACCAGCCTCGCGCACGGGGAACACGGCCTCCTCGTGCAGGACGCTCGCACCCATGTACGAAAGCTCGCGCAGCTCCTCGTAGGTAACGCGGGCGATGGGCTGAGCCTCGGGAACAATACGCGGATCGGCAGAATAGAAGCCCGAGACGTCGGTCCAGTTCTCGTACAGGTCGGCGCCCAGGCACTTGGCCAGGATCGAGCCGGAAATATCGCCGCCGCCACGGTCGAGCAGCTTGATCTGGCCCTCACGCGTCGCGCCGTAGAAGCCAGGCATAACAAAGCCGCCCTGCTGACCGTACTCCTGCACCAGCTCGGAAGTGCGGTTCATGCTGAGCGTACCGTCGTGATGGAACGCCACAACCGTCGCGGCGTCCAGGAACGGCAGGCCCAGGTACTCGGCCATCAGGCGAGCGGTGAAGTACTCGCCACGGCTCACGAGCTCCTCGGTAGAGTAACCGCCCGAGCGGGCGCGCTCGGCAAAGGCCGCGAACTCCTCGCGGATGGGATAGGTGAGCTCCAGCTCGTCAGCGATATCAAAATAGCGCTGGCCAATGTCCTCGAGCAGTTCCTCGCACGACACGTGATACTTAACGTGCGCGTTAACCAGGTAGAGCAGGTCGGTCACCTTGGTGTCGCCCTTAAAGCGGCGGCCGCAGGCGGAAACCACCACAAAACGGCGGGCAGGGTCGGCATCGACGATGGCCTTGATCTTCTTGAAGTGTTCGGCGTCGGCGACCGACGAGCCGCCAAACTTGGCAATCTTAATCATGGGCTTGAGGTTACCTTTCTAAAAGCCTCTGCAAACCTGTTTTGCGCGCTCTGATACCATGGTTTCACCGATTGGGACCAAGGCATCCGAGGAGCAGTGTTATATGGGAACTTATCATAGTACACGAGGACGCACTTTATCGTGCTCAAGTAAGGTGGCAATCCGTACCGGCATCGCTCCCGACGGGGGTTTGTTTGTCTCGGACGAGCTCGGCACCCAGCAGGTCGATATCAGCTCGCTTGCAGATAAATCGTACTTTGAAATCGCTCAAGATGTGTTGGGAATGTTACTGAATGATTACACGGCCGAAGAAATTTCGGCGTGTGTCGACGAGGCATACCGCGGCACGTTTGCGAGTGAAGAGGTTACGCCGCTCGTCAAACTCGACGCTGCGCCGGGCGCTGATGCCCCTCAGACCTATGTGATGGAGCTCTTTGGCGGCCCCACGAGCGCCTTCAAGGACGTCGCCCTGCAGATGCTCCCCCGTCTGATGGCCCGCACTTCCGCCAAGGACGGCGGCGCCGAGCGCATCATGATCGTCACCGCCACGTCGGGCGACACGGGCAAGGCCGCGCTCGCCGGTTTTGCCGACGCGCCGGGCACGGGCATCACCGTTTTTTATCCCGAGGGCAAAGTCAGCCGCGTGCAGAATCTGCAGATGTCCACGCAGGAGGGCGACAACGTCGCCGTCTGCGGCATCCGCGGCAACTTTGACGACGCCCAGAGCGCCGTCAAGCGCATCTTTGCCGATAAGGAGCTTGCCGAGCGTCTGGAGGCTGCCGGCACGGTGCTTTCGAGCGCCAACTCCATCAACGTCGGCCGCCTGGTACCGCAGGTCGTCTACTACTTTGCCGCCTATGCGCAGCTGCTGCGCGCCGGCGCCATCGAGGCCGGCGACGCCGTGGAGTTCTGCGTACCGACCGGCAATTTTGGCGATATCCTGGCCGGCTACTATGCCAAGCGTATGGGTCTGCCCGTCGCCAAGCTCGTCGTGGCGAGCGACAAGAACAACGTGCTTGCCGACTTCCTGACCACCGGCGTTTACGACCGTAACCGCCCGTTCTTCACGACCATCTCGCCGTCGATGGACATCCTTATTAGCTCCAACCTGGAGCGCATGCTGTACTTCCTGTCCGACGGCGACTGCGAGCTCGTTGCCGGCCTTATGAAGCAGCTTGCCCAGACGGGTCGCTACGAGGTGCCCGCCGAGCTGCTGGCCAAGATCCAGAGCGTGTTTGGCTGCGGTTGGGCCAGCGAGGACGAAGTCCGCGCTGCCATCAAGAGCTGCTGGGACGCCAACGACTACGTGATCGACCCGCACACCGCTTGCGGCTACCACGTCTTTGAGCAGGTCGCTCCCGCCGAGGGCGCCAAGGCCCGCGTGCTGCTTTCGACCGCCAGCCCCTACAAGTTCCCGCGCGCCTGCTGCGAAGCTCTGGGGCTTAACGTTCCCGAGGACGACTTTGAGGCTATGCGTGTGCTCGAGCAGGCCACCAACACGGTCGCCCCGACCCAGCTCGCCGAGCTCGAGTCCAAGCCCGTCCGCTTCGAAGACGTCTGCGACGTCGATGAGATGGCAAGCTACGTCGAGTCTGCAGCAAAAAAGATGGCTGCCAACTAAAACCCTTTATAAGGCGCCGGCGAAAGCCGGCGCACCTTCTTTTTATTTAGCTTTCGGGATGATGACGAGCATGCGAGCGGGTCTGGCCGTTTAGTTCGTCGCGAGTTCCGCACGAGCCGGAAAGCACTTAATGTGCTTTCCGAGCGAGCCAGGACTGCCCGAGCAGCGAACTAAACGGCCAGACCCGCCCAGGAGGACCCACATGATCAAAATCACCGTCCCAGCAACCAGCGCCAACCTAGGCATCGGCTACGACACCCTCGGCATGGCCGTCAGCCTCTACTCGCACTTCACCTTCGAGCGCGCCGACAA
>USFU01000142.1 GCA_900554135.1 uncultured Collinsella sp.
GACTCGATGATGTCGGGGTAGATGGTGCCCTGAGCCAGATACTTGACCGGCTTGCCATCGGTCTCGAGCTGCTGCGCCACGGCGAAGAACTCTTTCCAGAACTGCGTACCGATGATGCGACGCTTCTCCTCAGGCTCGGTCACGCCGGCCAGAAGCTCGGCATAGCGGTCCTCGGCGTGGACGTGGATAAAGTCGACGTCAAACTGCTTAGTGAAGACCTCCTCCACCTGCTCGGGCTCGCCCTTGCGCAGCAGGCCGTGGTTGATGAACACGCAGGTCATCTGCTTGCCCACGGCGCGAGCGCCCAGCGCGGCCACGACGGAGGAGTCGACGCCGCCGGACAGGGCTAGAATCACGCGGTCGTCGCCGACCTTCTCGCGGAACTCGGCCGTCATAGTCTCGACCAGGTTGTCCATGCTCCAGTTGGGCTCCAGGCCGCAGATCTCAAACAGGAAGTTGCTCAGCAGCTGCTGACCATACTCGGAATGCTTGACCTCGGGGTGGAACTGCGTGGTGAAGATCTTGCGCTCGGGGCACTCCATGGCGGCAACCGGGCACACGTCGGTGCTGGCGGTAACGGTAAAGCCCTCGGGCACCTCGGAAACGGCGTCGCGGTGGCTCATCCACACGGTCTGCTCCATAGGCGTGGAGTTAAAGAGCTTGGCGCCGGCCGTGCGCGTGATGGTGGCGCGGCCGTACTCGCCCACCTCGGAGTGGCCGACCTTGCCGCCGAGCGTCACGGCCGTGATCTGATGGCCGTAGCAAAAGCCCAGGACGGGAAGGCCCAGGTCAAAGATGGCAGGATCGATAGACGGAGCGTCCTCGGCATACACGGAAGCCGGGCCGCCGGAAAGGATGAGCGCAGAGGCGTTCATCTCGCGAATCTCGTCGGCCGAGATGTCGCAGGGGACGATCTCGGAATACACGTTGAGGTCGCGGACGCGACGGGCAATGAGCTGACCGTACTGCGCACCAAAGTCGAGTACGAGGACCTTTGCGGAAGCCTTTTGATCCATGGTTTCCCCCTCTTGTTGGCGGGGAGCCGGTGCCCACCCGCGTGAATGAACGAAAATAACCTCCATAGTGTACACGTTATATGGGGTTTCTCGCCCCTCGCGGCCATCAGCGCACGGCAAACGCACGACCTGGGCCCCTATTTGACGGCAATTGAAGTGTTTTCAAACGTTACAGATGATGTAATACGTTTGAACATTGGACGCCCTGTGCCACAATACTGCCGAACGACTCCGCCTCTGCGGCGGAAAATACGATAGGAATACCAGCATGAAGCGCATCCTTCTCATCGCCACGGGCGGCACCATCGCATCGACCGAGGACGGCAACGGCCTCTCCCCCGCCCTGACCGGTGAGGAGCTCGCCCAGAGCGTCCCCGAGATCTCGGGCCTCTGCGAGCTCGACGTCGTGCAGCCCATGAACATCGACAGCACCAATATGCGCCCGAGCGACTGGATGCGTATCCGCGACGTCATCGTCGAGGGTTATGCCGACCACGACGGTTTCGTGATTCTGCACGGCACCGACACCATGAGCTACACTGCGGCAGCGCTTTCCTACCTGATTCAGGACAGCCCCAAGCCCATCGTGCTCACCGGTTCGCAAAAGCCCATGGGCAACCCCTTTACCGACGCCAAGCTCAACCTGTACCAGAGCCTGCTCTATGCGCTCGACGAGCATTCGCACGACGTCTCGATCGTGTTTGGCGGCGTCGCCATTGCCGGCACGCGTGCCCGCAAGCAGCGCACCATGAGCTTTAACGCGTTCATTAGCGTCAACTATCCGCCCATCGCCTATATCCGCAACGCCCGCATCGTGCGCAACGGGCTTCACGGCACTCACCAGAATGAAAGCCCAGTCCGTTTCTACGACAGCATCGACCCACGCGTGTTTGTCCTTAAGCTCACGCCCGGCGTGAACCCAGGCATTCTGGACGCCCTTGCCGATAGCTACGACGCTGTAATCCTTGAGACCTTTGGCATTGGCGGTATTCCCGAGTTTGGCGAGTCGGGCGAGTCGTTCCAAGAGGCAATTTTCCGCTGGGTCGATTCGGGCCGCACCGTCGTTATGACCACGCAGGTCCCCGAAGAGGGCCTCGATCTGGGCGTTTATGAGGTCGGCCGTGCTTACGTCGATCATCCGGGCATTCTGCGCGGCGACGACATGACCACCGAGACACTCGTGGCCAAGACCATGTGGGCACTCGGCCAGTCACGCGCTGCCGCCGAGATCCAGCGCCTGTTCTACAGCCAAGTCAACCACGACCGCATCCCGATGGCGTAATTCAGTTGTCGACGGGTATCCCCTATTCGATGCCCTCGAGAAGCTCTGACACCGTCATGCCGAGTGCGGGCGCGATCTTAAATAGAACCTTGAGCGTGAAATTTGCCGTCCCATCTTCGATTCGGTCGAGGTAGGGTCGGCTGATTCCTGTCGCCACACAAAAATCAACCTTGGAGATACCAAGGTCCCTGCGTGTCTCTTCGACCCGCCTGCCAAGAATCTGTTTCGCACGTTCGTCCATGCAGCCGAGTTTGAAATGGAGCCGAACATAAACGTAAACTATAGTTTACGTTTTGCCGAATACACAGGAGTTTTCTATGTCGGGTTCTTCGGTCCGCACGTACCGAGCTACGCTTCGCACAAACAGCGCACCGCCCAAGCTCGTCGTCGTTGAAGCAGAATGCCTTTCGCCCGATGAGCGCACAGCATTTGCATTGCTATCAAGTCGCGTCGCCGCCGTTCTGGTCCCTTGCCCGGCGCAAGGTGAACTTGCCATCCAATGCCAGACGCACAGCTGCCCGCTCAATCAGGCTGCCGTAATCGCAACCAGCCAACGCGGTCTGCCCCTTCTCCTGGAAGCCAGTATCGCACTCGCCCTTCGCGGCGCTGGATACGAAAACGAAGCCGCCGCCGACATGGTCTTTAAACCACGATCGAGCGGCGGCCTCGCAGCAGCCATTGAATATATGTGCAGGCTCGTTGCCTAAAAGGACAAGCTAGAAACCAAGGCCAAAGCCCGTTCCGGTAATCGCCGAGTACATAAAGTAAACGTTAACCACGTTGAGGAACACACCCGTGATGCAACCGTTGCGCAGGTAGCGTTCGCACACGATACGCGCCATGGCGGCGGAGTCATCATTGTTTTTAGCCTGGCGTCCTGCCGTAAAGTACGTCGCCACGCTCAGCAGCAGGTTAAGCACCGGCAGTGCCAGCAACTCGTAGCTCTTGCCCCAGCGCGTCGCCTCGCCGGCGGCATTAAACTTTGTTGCAACCTCGGGACCAATGTTGGGAATAACACACGCTGCGACCACCAGCGGAATCACCGCAAGTACGAGCAGCGCAATACCCATGTAGCCGGCTTTTTTGCCATATTTAAACATATGCGTCGTCCTTACACGTTAAAGCGGAAGTGCACGACGTCGCCATCGGCCATGACATAGTCCTTGCCCTCAATACGCAGCTTGCCGGCGGCCTTGGCGCCCTGCTCACCGCCGAGCTCGATGTAATCGTCATAGCCAATGACCTCGGCCTTAATAAAGCCGCGCTCAAAGTCGGTGTGGATAACGCCGGCGGCCTGCGGGGCGGTCGCGCCCTGGCGCACCGTCCAGGCCTTGACCTCCATCTCACCGGCCGTAAAGAACGACTGCAGGCCAAGCAGCTTGTAGGCTGCCTGCGCGAGCACGTCCAGACCGGGCTGCTCCAAGCCCAGGCTCTCCAGGTAGTCGGCGGCGTCCTCGGGATCGAGCTCGGAAAGCTCAGCCTCGATCTTGGCGCAGATGGGCAGCGGCTTAACACCATCGATGGGCGCCAGATCGTCGTTGAGCATATCCTCGTCCACGTTGGCCACATACAGGATGGGCTTCATAGTGAGCAGGAACAGGCCCTTGGCAGCGGCGCGCTCATCGTCGGTCATCTCCATAGACGCAGCGCGCTTGCCCTCGTTGAGCCAGGCAAGCAGGCGCTTGGCGACCTCAAACTTGGGCATGAGCTCCTTGTCGCGCTTGGCCTCCTTCTCGAGCTTGGGCAGCTGCTTCTCGAGCGTGCCCATGTCGGCCAGGATGAGCTCGGTCATGATGGTGTCGGCATCGCCGGCGGGATCGACGAACTCGCCCGTGCGGCCCACCTCGCGCATGACGTTGGGGTCCTTAAAGTAGCGCACGACCTCGCAGATGGCGTCGGTCTCGCGAATGTTGGCCAGGAACTGGTTGCCCAGACCCTCGCCCTCGTTAGCACCCTTCACCAGGCCTGCGATGTCGACGAACTCGACCGTCGCCGGCACAATGCGACCCGGGTTGACGATGTCGGCGAGCTTTTGCAGACGGCTATCGGGCACGTCGACGATACCCACGTTGGGGTCGATCGTGGCGAACGGGTAGTTGGCGGCAAGGCCGGTCTTTTTGGTAAGCGCGGTGAACAGCGTCGACTTGCCCACGTTGGGCAGGCCCACGATACCGATGGAAAGGGACACGACAGCTCCTTTTGGTACAGGTACTTCAAACCGTATAAGTATAGCGCCGCCGCAGCATCCGGGCGAATCCGGACACCGCGGCGGCGCAAATGAAGCAGAGAT
>USFU01000143.1 GCA_900554135.1 uncultured Collinsella sp.
AAGGGCGACCTGCTGGAGCTTCGCCACGATAACGAGTTTGACCAGTTCCTGACCACCATTGCCGCCGATGATGCCGCAGCCGGTGAAGTCATCGAATGTCGCGTACCCCGCAGCATGCCCGAGGGCTGCCGCGTCCGCGTGATTCGCAGTCAGCGTGCCATCGACGCCGCCGGCGCCGCGCTCAAGCGCGATGTGCTGCGCCGCCGAGCTGTTGATGTGTCCGTCGTGGCACGTCTGGGCGAGCCGCTTACCGTTACGCTCACCTGCTGCGACGACCCTTCGCTTACGGCCACGGCCACGGGCTTTACTGTCGAAGCCGCCAAGACCCGCGCCGTCGAGGCTGCCGACCTGGTTGAGCACGTGGGCCGCATGGGCTCCTCGCCCTTTGAAGCCGCGAGCTTTGATGTGGCCCTCGACGAGGGCTGCGGCATGGGCTTCTCCGCCGTGCACAAGGTGCGTGCCGCCGCCTGTAAAGCATTGGAGGAGGCCATTCTTGCGCCGTACGAGGAGCGCGCGAAAACGCTCGAGCTGCCGGCGATTGTCACCAGTGATTCCCGCCCCGCGCCCGAGCACTACCGCGACGAGCCGCAGATCTGCGCCACCGTCACCTCGCTCGAGGCCGCCGAGGCAGCGCGGGCGGAGGGTGCAACGCGCATCTACATGACCACCGACGCGCTCGATGCGGCCAAGCTCTCCCCCGCCGATACGTTTGAGCAGGGCATCGTACCCGTGCTCGATGAGGTCTGCCGCACCGTTGACCACGTCCACGTTGACCCATGGGTTGTTGCTGGCGCCACGGTCGCTATTGGCAACATCTCTGAGCTTGCCCTGGCCGCCCAGGTTGGCGCCACGGCCGAGATTCGCTCTTGCCTGCCGGTGCACAACACGCCCTGCATGGAGGCACTCGCCGAGCGCGGAGCCGGCGCGTTTTGGCTCTCGCCCGAGATCACGCTCGACGAGATTGTCTCGCTCGGCGCCGCCGCGCCCGCGGCTCTGGGCATCACCGTCTTTGGCCGTCCGCGCGTCATGACAAGCGAGCATTGCATCCTGCAGGTGGCCAATGGCTGCATCCACGATTGCGCCAACTGCCGCCTGCGTGCCCGCAAACTCTCGCTCAAGAATATCGACGGAAAGGTCATGCCCGTCCGCACCGACATCCACGGCCGCTCACGCCTGTACGACGCCTACCCCATCGACCTTACGCCGCAGGTACCACAGCTGCTCGACGCCGGCGTCCGTCGTCTTATGGTGGACGGCACGCTGCTCGAGACGGATGAGGTGGGCCGCGCCGTCGCACGCGTCCGTCGCGCCGTCGAGGCCGCGCAGGCCGGCCGCAAGCCCGCCGCCCGCCTGCGCGGGGCGACCTCGGGCTGCATGTTTGTGGGAATTAGCTAACCGAAAGGCTTACACGTGAACGAAGAACCTCAAGTCCTCTACTGCGACGCCTGGCTCATGGCCATCGATAAGCCCGCCGGCATGATCGTCCACGGCGACGGCACCGGCGAGCGCACGCTTACCGACTACGCCAGCGATCTGCTGCTGGCGATGGGCGACGGCTTTGCCGCGACTGACATGCAGCCGCTCAACCGCCTGGACCGCAACACCACCGGCGTGGTGCTGTTTTCGCTCGACAAACAGACGCAGCCCGCCTTTGACCAGATGGTGATCGACCACGCCTTCGAAAAGCACTATCTGGCGCTGGCCGAGGGCAAGATCGACTGGAACGAGAAGCTCATCGACAAGCCCATCGCCCGCGACCGCCACGACAGCCGCAAAATGCGCGTCGGCGCCAGCGGCAAGCCGTCGCAGACGCGCGTGAAGGTGCTCAAGCGCCTTAAGAGCCGTCGAGGCCTGCCCACGCGTTCGTATATCGATGTCGAGCTGCTCACCGGCCGCAAACACCAGATCCGCGTGCACCTGGCAAGCGAGCACCATCCCCTGGTGGGCGACGACCTGTACGGAACACCGCGACCTTGTGGCCTCATGCTCCATGCCCACAGCGTGTCCTTTACGCATCCCGTAACCGGCGAGCACATCCACATCGAAGCCCCCTGCCCCTGGGAGCCCTAAACCACCACAAAGGGGACAGGCACCTTTGTGGTGGTTTTGGCCATGTCCCCCGTTGCTAAACCGTGATGACGTTTTCCATCGTCTGGTACTTGGCGGGCACCTCGCCTGCGGTAATAATCGTTGCGTCGCGGAAGTCCGCGAACTTGACGGGTGCCACCATGCCAAATTTGCTGGCGTCTGAGATTACGAAGCGTTTGGCGGTATGGCGCATCGAGATACGCTTGACCTGCGCCTCCTCGATATCGGGCGTCGTAAAGCCTTGCTCGGCGGCAATGCCGTTGGAACCCCAAAAACCGCAGTTAAAGTTGTAGCGGTCCAGGGTTGCCAGGGCATCGGGACCAACGAGCGCCTCAGTCTCGGGCTTGAGCTCGCCGCCCAGCACCACGGTGCGCATGCCGCGCAGGGCAAGATGCTGAGCGTGGAGCACAGAATCGGTCACATAGGTGACGCCCTCGAGATGCGGAAGATGCTCGATGAGCCTGAGCGTCGTCGAGCCCGAATCGATATACACGAAGCTATCGGGCTCCACGAGAGCCGCGGCACGGGCGCAGATGCGCTCCTTGTCGTCGTTGTGGAGGTCGCTGCGCTCGCTGATCGTCAGGTCGCGCGTCACGTGCGCGCGCTCAAGGCTCGTCGCCCCACCGTGCACCTTGGCGATACGGTGTGCGCGATTGAGCGTCTGCAGGTCGCGCCGAATGGTAGACGCCGTCACGCCCAGGGCCTCAGCAAGCTCCGGTACGGTAACCGAGCCCGTCTGCTGCACCATCGACACGATTGCGTTGAGCCTATCTTCCGCAAGCATCGCTTACTCCTCCTCGGGGTACACGACTCCCCAATCGGCGCGAAGCTTGGTCATAAGCTCCATAACATCAGAAGCATAATCCAGCAGCTCGCGCTTGGAGTCGTCGCCGGCAACGGCCTTCTCAAGATCGGCCATCTCATAACACAGGGCGTAAGCCTCGGTGCCCGCGTGGACCTCCTCGCGGTGGCCGTCCGCAGTCCACACGATGGTCGCGTGATCGGCACGCGGATATTCGTTGACCTCGATGTAGCACTTGTCAAAGCTGATGACCGAGCGCTTGGGCTGCTTGGAGTGAAGCGTAAGGCTCACGACGCCCAGCTGCTGCTCGGCATTGCGGCAGACGATGCCGCCCGCAACATCGACGCCAGTCTCGCAGGTGTTGCCTAGAGACACGACCTCGGCGGGCTGGCTCGCCATAAACAGGCGCATGACGGACAGGGCATACACACCAATATCGAGCATGGCACCGCCGGCAAGGTTGCGATTGAAGAAACGGTTGGTCAGGTCGCCGTACTCCTTGTAGCTACCAAAGTTGAGCTGAGCGAGGTTCATGCGGCCGAACTCACCCGCATCAATGCGGCGGCGCAGCTCCTGATACAAGGGCATGTGGAGCACCGTAGTCGCGTCCATGAGGACCACATTGTGCTCGGCGGCAATGGCACGGGCCTCATCGAGTTCAGCGGAATTGAGGGTAATGGCCTTCTCGCAGAGCACGTGCTTGCCGGCTGCCAGGGTAGCGCGCAGATAGGTGATATGAGTGTTGTGCGGCGTGGTGATATAGACGGCGTCGATATCCGGATCGGCATAGAGGTCCTCGGCCGTTTCATAGACCTTCTCGATGCCATACTGCTCAGCAAAGGCCTGGGCCTTGGACAGCGTGCGGTTGGCGACACCCGCAAGCTTGCGGCCGGCAAGAGCGAGAGACTGGGCCATCTGGTTGGCGATAACGCCGCACCCAATCACAGCCCAACGAAGCTCGGGAGCCGTAAAAATGTCGTTAGGGAACGGCTTGTCCTGGACCGAAGCGAACGCAGCTTTTGCTGCTGCCGCAGAGTCGAGTGGAGCCTGCTTGGAATCTGCCATATGTGCCTCCTGAGTCATCGGAAGTTCTTCATTTCCAACGGCCTTATATTCGCACAAATGCGCGCGTATTTGCTTGTATTTGCGTGTTTATTTGTTTATCGGTCATTATTTAGCCATATTTTGCACATTTTTACGCGCTTATGCGCGTTATCGCGCAAGACTATGAGCGTAAATGCGCATGCGACGATCCTTGCGAAACATAAAGAGGCGGAACACCAAAGCCCTAAAAGACAGAGTAGTCCGTGATACTCGACCCCTCTGGGGGCATCGGACATCAAAGGACCGTCCCAAACTGCCGGCACATGGGGAACGTCCCCATGTGCCGCTTTCGTTGCAAGACTGTCCCCATCGACTAGTCGTTTAAGAACGTCCCCATCGACTACTCATTTAAGTCTGTCCCCAATGACCACCAAACAACGGCCACTCATTTAAGTCTGTCCCCAATGAGTAGGGATAGAAAAAGGCCCGGGTGCCGTGGGGCATCCGGGCCTTTGCTGGCAACTTGATGTTGCGGGCAGCTTAGAACTTGTGGCCGCACTTCTTGCAGACGCGCAGCTTGTTCTTGCCGTCCTTC
>USFU01000144.1 GCA_900554135.1 uncultured Collinsella sp.
CTGGGTTGTGGCCTTGATTCTGCTGCAAGCGGGTAAAGGCTGATATTGTCAACGCGAGGGGCTCATTCTTTTTGATGGGCCTCTTTTTCTGTAATTGGAGACTTTGGGTTATGGCTAAGCGTTCTGGGTCGTATTCTGTGCCGTTCTCGTTTGAGTTGCTTTCGTTTGATGAGGCTGTTGGGCTGGCTGCTGATACGGGGCGGATTTCTGGGGATGCTGGTCCTCTGCTCGAGACGGTTGTTGATATGCTCGACGAGCTGGGACGTCCGGATGAGTATTTTGATTGCATTCAGGTTGCCGGTACCAATGGCAAGACTTCGACCACGCGTTTTTCAGCTGCTATCCTTCGCGGCGAGGGGCTCAAGACTGCGCTGTATACGTCGCCGCAGCTTGTTCGCTATCCCGAGCGCATGGAGGTTGATGGGCGCGTCGTGAGCGATGGGGCGTTTGCCCGTGGCGTTTCTGCCGCTGTTGAGGCGGGGCGTCGTGTGAATGCGCACCGTGTGGCGGCGGGGGAGCGCGCCTATACCATCACGCCGTTTGACCTGCTGACGGCTGCCGCGCTTGTGGTGTTTGCCGAGGCTGCGGTGGACGTTGCCGTGCTCGAGGTCGGCATGGGGGGCCGTTGGGACGCCACGAGTGCGACCGATCCTGTTGCCGTGGCCATTACGGGCATTGGGCTCGACCATACTCGTATTCTGGGCGACACGCTCGAGGCCATTGCAGGGGAGAAGGCTGCGGTTATTAAGCCTGGGCGTTTGGTTGTTTTGGGCGAGGGCACGCACGAGGCGAGCGTTCAGCGCGTGATGGATGCCCGTTGCCGCGAATGCGGTGTGGTGCCGCTCGTGGTGAACCATGCCACAACAAAGGTTCCGGCACACGTGGGTGATATGGTGGAGTTTAGCTGCACCACGCCGCGCGCGATCTATACGTCGAGGATGGTTAAGCCGGCGTATCAGCCGCAGAACGCCGTGTGTGCGATTATGCTGTGCGAGGGCTATCTGGGCCGCGAGCTCGACCACGATGCGCTGGATGCGTCGCTTATGGGCTGCCCCACGCCGGGTCGCTTTGATGTGCTGGGAACCGATCCGCTCAAGTTGATCGACGCCTGCCATAACCCCCAGAGCTGCGAGAACTTTGTGAGCGCACTGGACGAGATCGATCCGTGCGTGGAGAATCGCCCCACGCTGCTGTGCGCCGCGCTGGCTGACAAGGACGTGGCGGGCATCGTAGACGTGCTTGTTCCGGCTTTCCCGCGCGTGGTCGTGACCCAGACCGATTCCGACCGCGCCCTGCCGGCAGATGAGCTCGCTGCTCTGGTGGACGCGGACAAGCTCGCGGGCGTGTATCCCAGTGTGTCCGAGGCTCTCGCGGCCCTCGATGCCGCTGGTGAGTCCTTCGTAGCAGCCGGTACCATCACCCTAGCCGGCGAAGTAGCGGGGCTGCTGCGCTAGCCCGCCCTGCTCCGTTAACCCATCCCCTCATCAGTTGCGGTGAAATAGTTCCTATTTTTGGGTTCTAGCGGCCCATCCAGGAACTATTCCACCGCAACTTCTAGGGGAGCTTTGGTGGCGTGCCTAGTCTAGGCGGACTGGGTCGTGGGGGTAGGCGTTGAGGATCTCGACGCCGGACTCGGCGACCAGGACAAGGTCTTCGATGCGGACGCCGGTGCGGCCGGGGAGGTAGATGCCCGGCTCGATGGAGAACGTCATGCCCGGCTCTACGATCTGCTCATTGACGAGCGAGACGTCACCAGGCTCGTGGTCCTGCAGACCGATCGAGTGGCCCAGGCGATGCGTGAAGTACTGCCCATAGCCAGCGTCCTCAATCACGTCGCGCGCGGCGCGGTCCAGGTCGCACATGCGCGCGCCCGGGGCGATGAGCGCCTCGGCGGCCTCGTTGGCGCGACGCACGATGTCGTAGATGCGCGCTGTCTCCTCGTCCGGCTCGCCCCAAAAGAACGTGCGCGTCATGTCCGAGCAGTAGTTGCGGCGACGTCCGCCTATGTCGAACAACACCACGTCGCCGCACTTGAGTACGGTGTCGTCGGGCTCGTGATGCGGGTCTCCGGCGTTGGCGCCAAAGCTCACGATGGGCGGAAAGCTAAAGCCCTCGCAGTCGTGCTTGCGGTACAGACCGAGCATCTGGTCGGCAATTTCGCGCTCCGTCACGCCCTCGTGAACGAGCTTGATAGCGTCGGCCATCACGGCGTCGTTAGCGGCCGAGGACGCGCGCATGAGCTCCTGCTCGGCCTCATCCTTGTGGGTGCGTGCGGCGGTGACGGCAAAGTCGCCCAGGAAGAACTCGCTCGCGGCGTGACGATCCATAAGGGGCATCAAAAAGCCGGAGCGCATAACGGTATCGATGCCGAGGGGCTTGGCGGGATTGACCTCGCGTGCGGTGGCGTCGGTCACGACGTCGGTGTCGTTGTGATACGCGACGCGGGCATTGTCATACTCGGGCAGCTGATGTAGCGCGTTGACCAAGATCACGGGCTCGCTGTCGCGCGCGAGCAGCACGCCACAAAAACGCTCGAACATATCGGCATAAAAGCCGGTCAGATAGTAGATCGACCACGGGTCGTTTACAAGCAGCTGCGCGCCGGGGTGCTGAGCCTCGAGCGCATCGAGCACGCGCGCCACACGCTGGTCATCGACATGTGCCATACATCGTCCTTTCGCTAGGTTGCCACCATGGTATCCCAAGCCCGGCACATGGGGACGTTCCTTTTATGCCGGCACTTTGGGACACTCCTTGGCATGGCCAGCCTAGCGAACGTTCGGGCAAAAGTAGTCATAAGAGGCCCGTCCCAAATGGGCTGGTTTCAAAAGTATGGCGGATTACGGGACTGGACCTGTATTACTTGACCATGGGAAAAATCGCGAAATAAAAAGCGCAGGTAGAGGGCTTATCAAAAATCGAAAATTGCCGGTATGGATGGGGGTCTCCGAATCAGCCCCGTAATCCGGCATAGTTTTGAATTGGCACTAAAGTAGGAACAAGCCAAATACCGATTCCAAGGATAGTTGCGGTGGAATAGTTCCTGGGTGCCGGGGTTTTGGCGGAAATCAGGAACTATTCCACCGCAATTGAGGAGGGGCGGGGTGGATGGCGGGGTAGCTAAAAGAGCCCCGTCCCAAATGAGCTACCTATGCAGAGTCGATGTCCATGCTGGCGATGAGGTCGGTACCGGTGTCTAGGAGGTTGGGGAGGACTACGTCGCCCATGCGGATGGGGGCTTTGACCACTAGGCCGCGGATGAGGTCCATCGCCTTGGCGTGGAGTTCGAGCGGGATGGCTTCGGCCGTGCGCACGGGCAGCAGCGCCTCGTCGCCGCCGGATACGGCCACGGTGGTGGTGAGCACGCGCATGGGGCAGGTGAGTTCCTGGTGCGCGAACGTATCGCCACGCGGGCAGTTGTTGCCGGTTACGGAGCGCACCTCTACCGCGGCGCCGTCTGCGTCGCGCTCCACCTCCACGGTCAGGAGGCATTCGGATGGGCAGGTGGTGCAGTTGAACTGTAGCGTCTCGATCACATTTGCGCTCATGGCTTTACGCCTCCTCAACGGGGTCGACGGACAGGACAATCTCGTTAACGCCCATATCGAGTGCGCGTTGAATCACCTTTGCCGGCAGCGGGAAGCTTTCCATCACGCTCGGTTTAAACGGGCGGACCTTGTCTGCAAACAGCTCCTCGTCGCCTGCCAGAATGCGCACGTGGGCGGCATCGACCGGCCGGCGTACGCGGAAGTTGAGTTTGGTGAGTGCCACAGCCGTAATGCGCCCCGGCAGCGCGTAGCCCGCGATACCGGCGGGGGAGACCGTGAGTTGGCAACCCGTGCCCGCAGCGCTCGCCCCGGCGCCGCCGCCCAGCGCCCACGCCGCCGCAGCCGCACCGGCACGCTCGGACTCAGTCGTCACATTGTCTGCCAGGTCGTGCACATGGAGCACGTTGCCGCAGGCAAATATGCCCGGCACGCCCGTCTGCAGACTCTGGTCCACTACGGCGCCGCGCGTGCGTGGGTCCAGCTCCACGCCCGCGGCAACCGAAAGCTCGTTCTCGGGAATCAGGCCCACCGAAAGCAGTAGCGTGTCGCACGGAACAACGCGCTCGGTCCCCGGAATGGGTTCCAGGTGCTCGTCGACCTGACTCACCTCGACCGCCTCCACGCGGTCGCGACCGATCACGCGCGTCACGGTGGTGGACAGGTGCAGCGGAATGCCAAAATCGTCCAGGCAGTTCTTGACGTTGCGGCGCAGGCCGTTGGCGTACGGCATGAGCTCATACACGCCCTCGACCGAAATCCCCTCGAGCGTGCAGCGGCGCGCCATGATCAGCCCGATGTCGCCCGAGCCCAAAATGACGGCACGCGAGCCGGGCTTGAGGTTCTCGATATTGATGTATCGCTGCGCCAGGCCGGCCGTAAACACGCCGGCGGGTCGGCTGCCGGGAATCTTGATCTCGCTGCGGGTGCGCTCGCGGCAACCCATGGCAAGGACGACCGCGCGCCCGGT
>USFU01000145.1 GCA_900554135.1 uncultured Collinsella sp.
GCTCTGCGTGTTCTGCCGCTGTCCGTCACCTTTGGCACCGATGTGTACATGGATGGCGTCGACATCGATCACCAGCGCTTTTACGAGATGCTCGTGGAGCGCGATGAGCTGCCCAAGACCGGTCAGGTCAACCCGTACGCGTTTTCGCAGGCGATTGCCGAAGCGCGTGAGGCCGGCGACGAGGCCGTGATCATTACCGTGGGCGCCAAGCTTTCGGGTACTAACCAGAGTGCTCGTACGGCACTTGCCGAGGCGCCGGGCGGCGACGTGTTCGTCGTGGACAGCAATAACGTGACCTTGGGCGAGCGCGTGCTGGTCGAGTATGCGCTGCGCTTGGTGGACGAGGGCCGTAGTGCGGCCCAGATCGCGGCAGCGGTCGAGGCCGTGCGCGACCGCGTGGTGGTTATCGGCCTGCTCGAGACGTTGGAGTATCTGGTGCGTGGCGGTCGTCTGTCTGCTGCGGCCGGCGCCGTGGGTACGCTGCTCAACGTGAAGCCGGTCGTGGCCGCCGAGGACGGCCTCATCGTGCAGTTGGGCAAGGCGCGCGGTTCCAAAAACGGTCGAAACTTGTTGAACCAGAAGGTCGAGCGGGCGGGCGGCGTCGACTTTTCCATGCCGCTGGCGCTCGGCTATACGGGCCTTTCGGATGCGGTGCTCAAGAAGTATATCGATGACAGTGCGGCGCTGTGGGCTGGCCACACCGAGGGCGAGCTGCCCGTCCACACTATCGGCGCTACCATCGGCACCCACGTAGGTCCCGGCGCCGTAGCCGTAGCCTTCTTCCAGCCCGCCAATTAACCGACTTGCCATAAACCACCACAAAGGGGACGGGCACCTTTGTGGTGGTTTATGCTTTTCCGGGTGGAAGGGAGCATGCGATGGCGTCTGAGGGCTTTTTTGAACGGGTATACGAGGTGGTCGAGCAGATTCCCGAGGGGATGGTCGCCACGTACGGCCAGGTGGCGCTGCTCGCCGGCCGTCCGCGAAGCGCGCGCTATGTGGGCTATGCGCCGCACGGCAATCCGCGCCCTGGTCAGATTCCTTGCCATCGTGTGGTGTTTGCCGATGGCCGTATTTGCGAGGACTTTGCGTTTGGCGGCCCCGATGCTCAGCGTGAGCTCTTAACGGGGGAGGGCGTAACGTTTACCGATCCCATGCACGTCGACTTGGCCGCCTGTCGCTGGCCAGCAGGGCTCTAACAGCTCTGCCGTGGCTAAACCACCACAAAGGTGCCTGTCCCCATCGTGGTGGAACACCTGTCCCTTTTTGATAGGTTTACCGGAGCTAACTTATGGAGAAGGTATGGCGGCGCATATTGACGCTAGAAAGTAAACCACGGTGAACTATATTGGTTTCAGCAACGGAGCAGGCAATAGGCGATGAAAAAGCCTGCCCTGTTGAGTTTGATTCGCATTCCTCCCCTCTGTGCGATTCAACGGTGTACTTCGGGAACAGGCCCGCTGGCAACTAACTGCCAGCGGGCCTGTTCCTGTTTGTCGGGGGAGTGCAGCGGGCAGAGTCGAACCGGTCGGGCACCAAAAAAGGCGGACGCCGTAGCGCCCGCCCTAAAACAATCCAAAGCTCAAGCCAGCAAATCGGCCTAGTACACCATGCCCATGGCGTCCTGAACCTCGGCCAGGGTCTGCTCGGCGATCTCGTTGGCGCGACGATTGCCCTCGTGCAGCACGTCCTTGACGTAATTCAGGTCGTTCTCGTAGCGCTGGCGACGCTCGCGGATCGGGGCAAAGTACTCGTTGACGGCCTCGGTCACGTACTTCTTGAGCTGGCCGGAGCCGCCCATGCCAATCTCCTCGGCAATCTCGACCTCGGAACGACCAGTGCAGATGGCGGCTGTGGAAAGCAGGCCGGACACGCCGGGGCGGTTCTCGGGATCAAACGTAATCATGCGCTCGGAGTCGGTCTGGCTCTTCTTGATGCGCTTGGCCGTCTCCTCGGCGGTCATCGAGATGTTGATGGCGTTGCCGTAGCTCTTGCTCATCTTGCGACCGTCCAGGCCGGGCAGCAGCGGGGTCTCGGACAGCAGCGCTTCGACCTCGGGAAATACCTTGCCGTAGCGGTTGTTAAAGCGGCGAGCGATGGTGCGGGTGAGCTCGATGTGTGGCAGCTGGTCGCGACCGACGGGCACCACATTGCCCTTGCAGAACAGAATGTCGCAGGCCTGGTGCACCGGGTAGGTGAGCAGAAGGCCGGTGAGCTCGTGGCCCGAGGCCTCCATCTCGGCCTTGACCGTGGGGTTACGCGCCAGCTCGGCCTCGGACACCAGCGACAGGAACGGCAGCATGAGCTGGTTTGCCGCGGGCACGGCAGAGTGCGCGTAGATCATGGTCTTGTCGGGATCGATGCCGCAGGCAAGGTAGTCCATGACCATGTTGTACACGTTGTCCTGGATGTGCTCGGTCGTGTCGCGGTCGGTGATGACCTGGTAGTCGGCGATAAGCACGTTGGTCTTGGCGCCCATGTTTTGCAGTTCAACACGGCCCTTGAGGGTGCCGAAATAGTGGCCCAGATGCAGGCGGCCGGTGGGGCGGTCGCCGGTGAGCATGGTGAACTTCTCGGGCGTCTTAGCCAGACCCTCGCGAATGGCGTTGCTCTTTTGCAGCGCGACTTCGTAGCTGTTCTCGTTTGGCATGATTGCTCCTAACGTATGCGAATTGGTCAAGATGATAACGCGTTTATTGAAAGGGGTAGGGCGTAAGTGGGTGAGCTGCCGGTAGGGCGAGGGCTATGCGGCGGTCGCGGCGTGGTCGCGTGCGGCCAGCAGCAATGAGTCGCTTCCTCGGCAATAAAACCTAGCGCCTGTGGTGACGCTCCTCCTTGCGCTCCTCTGCCGCCTGCTCCTCCTGCTTAAAGGCGGGGTCGTCGGGGGTTACCAGCTCGTCCTCGTGCGTGCGCTTGTTGTAATGGTGGCGCAGCACGGGCTCAAATAGGTGCAGGTGTTTGGCGAAGGCAGCCGAGCCAATGGCGAGCACGACAAAGATGAGCACGCGCGTGGGGACCTCGACTTGATTGATCGCGGCGGCACCGGCCGAAAGCATGATGCACCAGGCGTAGATGAGCAGCACGGCCTGCTTTTGGTTGTAGCCCTCTTGGATCAGGCGATGGTGGATATGGCCTTTGTCGGCCTGTCCGATGCTAATGTGGGCGCGTTTGCGGCGCACGATGGCACTGAACGTGTCGATGATGGGCACGCCGGCCACGATGAGCGGGATGATGAGCGAAGTAAGCGCGGCGGTGCGGCTCACGTTGAGCAGCGAGATGGAACCCAGCGCAAAGCCCAGCAGCAGCGACCCCGAGTCGCCCAAGAAGATGCTCGCGGGGTTGAAGTTGTAATGCAGAAAAGCCACGCACGAGCCAAAGAGCGCGATGGACAGCGCGGCGGCGTCGATACGACCCGAAAGCATGGCTATCGTAAACATGGTGAACGATGCGATGCCGCAGATGCCCGTGGCTAGGCCGTCGAGGCCGTCGATGAGATTGATGATGTTGGTGAACGCCACCAGGTAGACCACGGTGATGGGATAGGCGAGCCAGCCGAGCATGATCTCGCCGGGGGCAAACGGGTTGACGATGACGCCGATTTTTAAGCCGCCGATGCAGGCGATGAGCGCGGCGAGCACCTGGCCAGCCAGCTTTTGCTTGGGCTTGAGCTGGAAGACGTCGTCGATGGCGCCGGTTGCAAAGATCACGGTAAAGGAGAGTGCCAGCACGGGGTAGCTGATGTGAAGGCGCGGGTGCGGTACCAAAACGGGCGGCCAGCCCAGGTACCAGGTGCCCAGGATCTGCACGATGCAGGCAACGACGAGGCCCAAAAAGACTGCCGTGCCGCCCATGCGCGGGATGGGTTTGGTGTTAATGCGGCGCTTTGAGGGATAGTCGACGGCGTCGAGCTTAATCGCCAGACGCTTGACTAGGGGTACCGTGAGAAAGGTCGTGATAAAGGCAGCGGCCGCCACGCATAAGTACGGTATGAAGCTCGTGGAGGAAGCCATGAATCAAAAAACCGCCAAGCGTCGAAGGAAAAGGTCAAAGGGCGCTACGCGCAAAAGGGCATAGCTGACCCATGATACTCGACCGAGGGGGTGCGGGGGTTTGCGCCGTGCGATTATCACGCGCTTACCAGATATTGGGCTGTTGGCGGGGGTTCTGCCGAGTGCTGTTGGGTGTCATACGGGATCTGCGATGGCAATTTTTGGCAAAATCGGCAAAAGAAAACCACCCCCCACGTTACGAAAATGAACCCACCTAAAACAGGTGGGTGCCCTCATCGACTGTTCCAGCGTCCTTAACAACGAAGGATACCTGTACTAAGTACGACTGTGTGGGCTCCCTAAATAAACGCGACGGTTCACCCAGTTGCTCCGCGGGGGGCGGAATACCTACATCATAAAGCGGCACTTTGTTGATTCCAGTCTTGACATTACAAAATTCGTGTCGGACGATTACGGCGCCTTGGGCTTGGAGCCGTCTGTGCGGTCCGGGCCTTT
>USFU01000146.1 GCA_900554135.1 uncultured Collinsella sp.
CAATAGAGAATCTTACCCGGGAGCACCTAGACTTGCCCCCGCGCAACTTGCGGACGATATATACCTTACCTACCGACGAACCCAACTGAGGTGCCGCGCTCGGCGACCGATACATACATACGCTTGAACGGTATTTACTACCGTTCACCGAATTCATTGACAAATGATTCGACAGACAGTATGTATCGACGAGGTGAGATATCAGTCTTCGTCAACCCGCAGGATAGCAGTGTTGTTCACCATGGCTAGTCAAACGTTTTAGCGTTAATAAAACCCGAAATCGGCAGGTAATCACCGCGAAACAAATGATTGAAAATTGACCAATCATGTATATCAGTTGTTTAGAAGCGCGTTTAGTTTTCGGATCGGTTGGCCGATGCCTGGGCGCGCTCGGCATTCCATGCAACAAGTGCCTCGTGGACCGCTTTGGCGACATCGGCCGGAACGCCTCGAACTTCTGCAATCTCCTGCTCGCTTGCCGCGCGCAAACGCTTCATCGAGCCAAAATGGCGCATAATGGCACGTTTTCTGGTGGGTCCCACGCCCGGAACGTCGTCAAGCACCGAAACCGTCATAGCCTTATCGCGCAACTCGCGGTGGAAGGTAATCGCAAATCGGTGGGATTCATCGCGAACCTGCTTGATTAGATAAAGCGAAGCGGAGCCGGTCGGCAGCACGACGGGAGTCTCGTCCCACGGCACGAAAACCTCCTCATCGGCCTTTGCCAAGCCACAAACTGGTATATCGAGACCGAGTGCCTCGAGTTGCTTAATTGCAGCGGTCAATTGCGGCTTGCCGCCATCGACTACGAGCAAATCGGGGCGCGAGCCAAAGCGCTCGTCCGCCATGCGCTCGGGAGCATAGCGACGCCCCAGAACCTCGGACATCGATACGAAGTCGTTCGCCTCGTCCAATTCGGCCTGAATTTTAAAGCGACGATACTGGCCCTTGTCGGCACGGCCGTTGGTAAATACCACCATCGAAGCGACGGTAAAGGTGCCGTGCAGCGTCGAGATATCGAAGCACTCGATGCGCAACGGCGGCGCAGGCAGCGCCAGCGCGCTTTCGAGCTCCAGGAGCGCCTGATTGGTGCGATCATCAGCATACCCCGTGCGCATCATGTAGCGCATGAGGGCATGGCGCGCATTTTTGGAAGCCATATCGAGCAGGCGGTGCTTTTCGCCGCGCTGTGGCCTATGGAGATGGCAAGAGCGTTCTCGCTTGCCCGCAAGCCACTCCCCCAACGCTTCGGCATCCTCAAGCTCGACAGAGAGATTGATCTCGGCTGGAATATCAGCCGTCTCGTCGTAATAGCGCTTAAGAAAGCCAGATTGAAGCTCTTCCTCGTCGACATCCAGGCCTTTATCGAGGATGAACTCACAAGTTCGAACCGTTCGGCCCTCGCGAACGACAAAGACACAGGCGGCAGAGATAGTCTCTTCGCGATAGAAGCCGATGACGTCGATATCGACGCTTGATGGAAAAACGACCTGTTGGCGATCGTCCAGGCCCCTAATGACTTCCAGGCGACGCTTGACGCGAGCCGCACGCTCAAAATCGAGCGTCTCGGCTGCCTCCGTCATCTCGGACGTAAGCTCGTCGACGACATCCTTGCGATGGCCCGACAAGAAACGTTCGACACGCTTGACGTTCTTGGCATAGTCGGCAGGGGAAATCGCACCGACGCATGCGCCCGGCCCGCGCCCGACATGGTAGTCAAAGCAGGGACGCCCGTTTTGCGCGCAAATCATATTGACGATGTCTTCTTCGCCCTTATGAGATTCGACGATGCGGCGGCAGCGGCGCCATTCCGCACAGGATGCCGAGCAAATAGGAATAACCTTGCGTAGCGTATCGATGGTCTCACGCGCCGCACGGCTATCGGTATAGGGGCCAAAATAGCGCGTTCCCGGTTTATGACGCTCTCGCGTGTATTTAATAGCCGGAAACAAGTCGCTCTTGGTAATGGCGATAAAGGGATAGCTTTTATCGTCTTTGAGATCGACGTTAAAGTACGGATGGTACTGGCCAATCAGATTGCGCTCGAGCACCAATGCCTCGTGCTCGGTCTCCACCACGATATAGTCGAAGCTCGCCACCAGCTGCATCATGAGCGGGATCTTTTGACGCTCGTCCTGCAGCGTCACGTATTGACGCATACGGGCACGCAAGTTTTTTGCCTTGCCCACATAGATGACATCGCCCTTGGCATCTTTCCAAAGGTAGCAGCCGGGCTGCGTGGGAACGCGCGAAACCTGCTCGGCAAGTGTTGGAATGTTATCGTGACCTGCCACGCGCACCTACTTGCGACGAAGCAGCGCCGAGACCTCGGGCATCTTAAAGACGAAGGCAAGACCAAAAGTCACAGCGAGCGAGACGACGCCTGCGACACAAACGTAGCCCAGGGTAATGAGGATCGAGCTGCCAAGCATTCCGACAAAGTGCTCAAGTGCCCACATGATGCCGGCGCCCGCGGCAGCGCCCAAGCCACCGAACAATAGGCCGAAGAAACCGCCGTGCAGGATAGACTTGACCTGAAGGCCATGTAGACGACGGCGCAGCCACCATAGTGAGCATCCGACCAAGACCACGTAGTCAACGACGTACGAAAGCGCAATTGCCGGCATACCGTAGCCCAGTACCACGCCAAACAGCAGCACCGAACCGGCCTGACCGATAGCGGAGTACAGGCAATAGCGGCTATAAGGTTTCATATCGAGCAGGGCCGAAAAGCTCTTCTGCATCAGCACGACCACGCCGTAGAGCGGCAGGGAAAGTGCCAGATAGATAAGGAACTCCGAAACCAGTGCCACGCCGGATTCATCAAACTTGCCAGCGCAGTAAATCATGTTGAGCGGACGGGCAAAGACGATCAGGTACAGCGCAAACGGAATCAGGAAGAAGAGCATCTGGGCGACACCGCGCGAAATGCCCGTGCGGACGCTGTCGTAATCCTTCTCCTGCGCATCGTGAGAGAGTTCGGTATAGAGCGCCGTCGAAAGCGAGGCGGCAATCAGCGCATAGGGCAGCGTATACCACAGGCGCGCATACGCGATGACGGAAGGGCCAGTCTCGGGCTGCACCACCAGTGCGGCGGCATTCGTGATGGAGGTCGAGACAAACATGCACACCGTGGCGAGCAGCGTCGGAATACCGAGCGCAATCGTCTGACGCAGCGCGGGATCCTTAAAGTCGATATGGATATGCGGATGCACGCCGTGCTTGCCAAGCGCGGGGATCTGGCAGGCCATCTGAACAAAGACGCCGAGGGTCGTACCAGCTGCGATCAAGATGATGCCGGCCTGCTCGCCAAATTGCGCAGATACGGGCGCAAAGCCCATAAAGCTGGCAATGACGATGACATTGTTGAGGACCGGGGCAAACGTCGACCAGAAGTAGTCGCGGTGTGCGTTGAGAACGCCCGAGAAGACCGAGCCCAGGCCGTAAAACAGAATCTGGATAGCAAAGAAACGGAACATGAACGCTGCGGTATCCATGCTACCGCCATCGCCCGAAAGGAACGACTGCGTCCAGATAAAGCCGGGAGCAAAGACGGTGCCAAGCACCGAGATGCCACCCAACAGCAAAAGCAGGATGCCAAGCAGGTTACCGACATACTCGTTTGATGCCTCGCGGCCCTGCTCGCGCCTCACGCCCATATACACCGGCAAAAACGCCGTGACGAGCATGCCGCCCATCACGAGCTCGTAGAGCATATTGGGCAGGTTGTTGGCGACCTGATAGGAGGACGAGAGCAGCGACATGCCGATGGCGGCGGCCATGGCCCACGTGCGGATAAACCCGGTGACGCGCGACACGATGGTCAGGACGGTCATGAGGCCGGCAGAACGACCTACCGTGGAGTAGTCCGACGAACCCATATCGTCTACATCTTCCCGAGAGTCCTCATGGACCTCGTCTTGCGGCAGGGAGTCGTCCACTGCGGCAAAGGAACCGGTCATCGCAAAGGGGTCGTCGACCAAAACGGCGTCGTCGGCAGATGCGATGTCATCGCTGGTCGGCATGACATTACCGGACGCGGCATCGTTATCAAATATGGCATGGTCGCCAAACACCGTATCAACCTCTTTGGCGGCGACGGTTCGGGCAGAAAACGAGAGAGGATCCCAGTCGTCATCGCCGTCGATGGCCACGCCCTCGACGGGATCGGTCGAACCAAGCGGTGACCATTCATCATCCGAAAGAAGCGGTTCGCCATCATTATGAGCCGCTGGCTTAGCGGAGCGAGTAGCAGGAGCGCCCTGCGGCGTGCTCTTTCCCTGGGCAGCCATCAAGAATACCGCCGTCTCATCGGGACGCGGCGCACGAGGCGCCTCGGAGGCAGCCGGCATCACGTCGGCACCAGATTGGGCGGCAGCCAAAAAGACGGCCGTCTCATCGGGACGAGCCGAAGAAAGAACCGTACGGGGAAGCGCCGTGCCGGCACCGGCGGCACGCAAGTACAC
>USFU01000147.1 GCA_900554135.1 uncultured Collinsella sp.
GCAAAAGGCCTGCGCCCGGACGACACCGATGCCGTCTGGGCGCAGGCCAGATAACGTGGGCGAACACGTCTGCTAACGCAGGTACGCCTTTGCGTTGCCCAGGCTGTAGGCGATCGTTGAGCCGTTGTGCAGCAGTGACGACGTCTGCGGAGTGATCATGCCGGTAATACCCAATGCCAACAGCGCCGAGTTGGTGAGCATCACCTTGGAATACGAACTCGTCAGACGGTCGATGAGACCCTGACTCATGCGGCGCAGGCGCACGATCGCGGCCAGATCCGTATCGGTCAGGATGATATCGGCGACTTCCTTGGCGATGTCGCTTCCGCCACCCATGGCCAGGCCCACGTCGGCCAAACCGAGCGCCGGCGAATCGTTGACGCCGTCGCCCACCATGGCAACATGGCGCCCCTCGCTCTTAATGCGTTCCACATAGGCGTACTTGTCCTCGGGCAGCAGTTCGGCCTTAAACTCGTCGACACCCGCCTCGCGCGCAATGCGCTCGGCCGTGCGCTCGGAATCGCCCGTGAGCATAACGACATGCTTGACGCCCAGCGCATGCAGGTCGGCGATGGCCTCACGGACCCCAGGCTTGAGCGGATCTTCGATGCCGAGCACGCCGACGACCTTTCCATCGACCGCCAGATACAGCGGCGACAGGCCCTGCATCTGGGACTCAATGCGCTCCTTGATGTCGGATTCGAGCTGTGCGCCCTCGTCCTCAAATACAAAGTGCGCGGAACCAATGATGGCGCGACGTCCTTCAATGGACGAAGCGATGCCGTGCGCCACGATGTACTCGACAGCGGCATGGCGCTCGCGGTGCTCGAGCTCGCGCTCGCATGCCGCATTGACCACGGCGCGCGCCACCGGATGCGGGAAATGCTCCTCCAGGCAAGCGGAAAGGCGCAGGACCTCATCCTCGCTCCAGCCATCGGTGGTGAGTACGCAGGCAAGACGCGGCTGCGCCTCGGTGAGCGTGCCGGTCTTATCAAAGACAATGGTGTCGGCCTTGGCAAACGACTCAAAGTACTTCGCGCCCTTGACCATGACGCCCATCTTGGCAGCATCGCTCATAGCGGTCATGACGGCAACGGAACCCGTGAGCTTGAGTGCGCACGAGTAGTCGACCATCAGTGCCGCCGAGGTCTTGATGAGGCTGCGGGTAGTAAGCGCAACTAGGCCCGCGAGCAGGAAGTTCCACGGGACGATCTTGTTGGCAAGGTCCTCCATATGCGACTGGCCCTCGGACTTGAGCGAGTCGGCCGTCTGCACGAGCGAGACGATTGAGCGCAGTTTGGTTTGCGCCGTATTGGCGCGCACGCGCACCAAGATGCCGCCGTCTTCCACGACGGTACCGGCGAACACGTCGTCGCCCACGCTGCGCTCGACGGCCAGCGGCTCGCCGGTCAGGGTCGCCTGGTTGACCATAGCGCTCCCCTGCTCGACAACACCGTCGATGCAGATGGACATGCCGGTGCGCACGGCGACCAGATCGCCGGGCTCAAGCTCGGTCGCGGCAACGCTTACCTCGGTGTCGCCGACAACCTTTTGCGCCTTGTCGGGCACATCGAGCAGCGAGTTGATGAGCTCGTTTTCACTCATGGCGCGGGTGTAGTCCTCGAGCAGCTCGCCCACGTTGAGCAGGAACATCGTCTGGCCCGCGGTGTCGACATCACGCTTGACGAACGAAATGCCGATGGCCGAAGCGTCGAGCACGGGAACGGTCAGGCGCGGCTGCGCGAGCTCACGGAGGGCGGCGCGCAAAAAGGTCATGTAACCGGCCACGACAAACACCGCACGCAGGGGCGTGGGCAAAAACCAGCGACGTGCGTAGTGGGCGCCGACAAGTGTGGCAAGATCCATGACGAGCTTGTGCTTGCGCGGCTCGAGTTGTATCACGTAGCCCGTCTTTGCGTCGGCAATGGCCTGAGCGTCGAACGCACCGACGGCGGCCAGCACGGCATCGCGTCGCGGCTCGTCGTACTCCAGCGCCATCTGGCCAATGCGGCCATACACGCGCACCTTGCGCACGCCGTCGATGTCGCCACCAAGCTTAAGAAGCGCATCGAGATCGCTCTCTGGCACAGGACCCGCCAACTGGAGGCGGGTCCTGCCGGGGATCTCGCTGATAATCGAGAATCTCATAGTTTGTGCCTGGAAGCGCTACTCAGCTGCGTTGTCCGCGGCGGCCTCGCTCTGGGTGATGTAAGCAGCCTCGGCAACCATGTCGTCGACATTAGCCTTGGCCTGCTCGACCATGTCCTGGTAGCCGTTCTTGATGCGCATACCGCACGCAATACCCTGCACGCAGGCATTCTTGACCGGAGCGCTGGTAAGCAGCTTGATGCCGGCCGTGCCAAGCAGAAAACCGCCACCAACAAGCAGGGTGTTAAACGTCGACTTCTTCATGTTGCTTCTCCCTTTTGCCGCATGGGGCGCGGCATGGTGCCTTAGCACCCGAGTTCATCAGTTAGCTCGAGCACGCTTTTGAAATACCTTAATTCTATCTTACTATCTAGGTCAGCCATGGCTAACCTTTTGAAAATTAACGATGCGGAGTAACCGATTGTCAATGTGACAAAGGGACTGTTCCTTTGCCCCTTCTTACAGCTGCCAGGCAGCCGCTTCCTTTTGCAGCGCAACCATGCGGGCGAATTCTCCACCTGCCGCCTTGAGCTGCGCCGGAGTGCCCTGCTCGGCAACCACACCATCCTTGAGTACAACGATCTTATCGGCATTTTCTACCGTGCGCATACGGTGGGCGATCACGATAACTGTCTTTCCTGCGAGCAGGCGGGAGAGCGCCTGCTGCACCACGGTCTCGTTCTCCACATCCAAACTCGCCGTCGCCTCGTCCAGCAACACAATCGGCGCATCTTTGAGCAGCGCGCGGGCGATGGAGATGCGCTGGCGCTCGCCGCCGGACAGCTTGGAGCCGTTCTCGCCGATCATGGTGTCATAGCCCTGCGGCATGCGGCTCACAAACTCGTCGCAGTTGGCGGCACGCGCGGCAGCAAGCACTTCCTCATCGGTGGCATCGCGACGACCAAGACGGATGTTTCCCATCACCGTGTCGTCAAAGAGCAGCACGTCTTGGAACACAATGGCGTAGTCGCGCAGCAGCACCTCGGGGTCCACGCTCGCAACATCCACGCCACCCACGGTGACCGTGCCTTCGGTGGCGTCCCAAAAGCGCGCGGCCAGGCGGCTCACCGTAGACTTACCGGAACCCGAAGGACCGACCAGCGCCGTAACTTCGCCTTCCTTGGCGGTAAAGCTCACATCGGTAAGAACTTTCTCGCCGGCGCGGCCGTCCTCGCCCGCACCATAGCCAAATGCCACGTGATCGAACACCACATCGTGGCCCACGGGCTCAAATTTCTCGCTGCCCCGCGCCACAGGCTCTTCCATGATGGAACGCATGCGCTTGGCAGACGACTCGGCGACAAACAGCTCCGACACGAGCATAAGGGCCTGATCAAACGGCGCGTAGATACGGCTCACCATAAGCAGGAAGGCAAACATCACCAAAAAGTCGACCTGCCCGGAGGCGACCATCGTGGCGCCCGTGACCAACGTGGTGGCTATCCCCAGGCGCAGGATGGCAAAGGCGGAGTTGACCAAAAGCCCGTTGGCGAGCTCGCCTTTGGTGGTCTCGCGCTCCTCGGCATCGATCACGGCGTTAAGCCCCTCAAGATAATGGGCCTCCTGGTTGGTGGCGCGAATCTCGCGCACGCAGTCGAGCGTCTCCTGGATCGCCTCGGTGACCTTGACCTTCTCGGCGCGCACACGGTCGAACACCGGGGTCATGGGGCCGCGTGTTAGATACAGCACGGCAAAGGCCACGGGAACGCTCCAAAACGCCGCGATCGCCAGCTGCCAGCAAAAGAGCAGCGACGCCACGAACACAATGGCGCTTGCGATGACGGCACCCCAAAGCTCTCCCAGCACGTGGCTGTAGGCGTGCTCCATAGTCTGAACGTCGCCCATGATGGTTTCGGTTAGATCGGCCAGATCACGACGGCCGAAAAACGACAACGGCAGTTTGCGCAAGCGCTCGGCAATCCCCATGCGCTGCTTGCCGCACTCCTCGTAAAAGATGCAGTAGGTGTAGTAATACTGCTGCCAGTTAGAGGCAAAGAGCAACACAAAAAAGACCAGGAGGCCGCCCACGATCGGCAGGGCATCCGGCAGGTCAGCCCCGCTGGCGAGATGCTCGACAAAGCCGGCCATAACCAGGAATAAAAAGCCCATGCCGGCCATGGTAATGAGATTAGTGAGCGTGGTCCAGAAAATGCCGCGTTTTACGCCGGCGACGCCTTTATCGGATAGGAAATACTTCTTTTGGAATGAGGCGAACATTTAGGCCTCGCCTCCCTTCGTGACGGCGGCATCCGCGGTCGCTGCAGTGATTTTCCAGCTCGCGGCCTGTTCGTATTC
>USFU01000148.1 GCA_900554135.1 uncultured Collinsella sp.
CTGGCGCGCCGCTGGTTCTACCTGGACGAGCTGGAGCGCGCGGTGGGCGACCGCTTGCGGGTGATTACCGCTGAGGCGCGTTCGTACCTGGGCGTGACGAGCGTGGGGCATCGTCGCTACGACGTGATCGTGGGCGATTGCTTTGGCGGTGCCGAGCCCGTGCGCGAGCTGGTGACGGTTGAGGCGTTGCGCTTGGTGCGGGGTAGCTTGAACTCGGGCGGCATCTACGTGGCTAATATCGTGAGCTCGAACGAGGGGAGCGATGTGACGTTCCTGCGCGACTGCGCTGCCACGGCGCTCGAGGTGTTCGCCCATGCCTGGGTGGTCCCGTGTGGCGATGCGGAGTTCGGCGGCGAGGAGAACTACCTGCTCATCGCCAGCGACGGCGGCTACGCCTTTGCCGAAGCCGTGCCCTTCGACGCTGACTTCCTCGGCACCGTCCTTCACGACAAGTAAGTCTCCCCGTCCCAAAAAAGACTGGTCTTAGGCGTGGTCGCGCCAGCTGAGGACGCGCTGCTTCATACCCTCGATGTCGAGCACGCCTTCGGCGAAGCCTTTGCGCACAAGCTCCTCGGGAACGTACTCGTCGTAGCGATCAAAATAAGGCACCTCGCCGGGATAGACGAGCTCGATGGGGTCGAAGTCCTTTTCGGCCTCGGCTGCGAGCACCTCAAAGAACGTCTTCTCGTCGGCCTTCATCTTAAACTGCATAAAGTATGGACGCGACGGATCGAGCCCGCGAAGGCCAAGCTCCGCGGCGCATTTAATCTTGAGCATGCGCTCGAGTGCCAAAAAGGCGTAGCTGCCCAACCAGGGGAAGAGCACCCAAGTGTCGCCACCCAGGTTGATGAGCGGCTTAGTTCCCGCGCCCGAAATCTCGGCGGTATGACGAGCCTGCGCCAAGCGAGCCCGTGCGTTACCCATAAGGTACGGATATGCCGCGTGCTCGTTGAGCGCCTTGCGCATGCGCTCGAGCACATGCGTGTTAATGTCGCCGGGGCAGTCGCCAAAGTAGGCCGGCACCCGGCCTTTGACCTGCGTGGCAAAGACGGTATGGCGCTTCCAGTCCACTTCTTCGACAATCCAGCAATGTCCGGCAATGGCGATGCGCTCACCGGGCGGTGGCGGATTGACGATCGTGCCCAACTCGGCCGACTCGCTGCGAACGGTGAACTCCTCGTTTTCCTGGAACACAGCGTAGAACTTAAAGTTGTTAATGATGCGCTCGCCCGCGAGACCCACGATGAGCCCATCGCCCTCGGTGACCTGGATGTGGTCGATCTTGATGAGGTGGCGCAGCAGTACGCGATAGTCATCGGCCGAGACGCGGTGGAAATAACTAAGCGTGAGCACGCGTTGGGCAAGTTCGGCCGGCGTGAGTTCGCCGGTACTGGCAAGCGTCGACATAGTCTGGTGGTAGAGCAGGCTGTAGGGGAGTCGATCGAGCTCGGGCGGCTCGACCCACTTTTCCTCGCGATAGAGTTGTACGAGCGCGATGCCCTGCAGGAGCTTCCACGGAATGGTCTCGGGCATCATCGTGCGCGGCTCGGGCTCTTCCTCGCGCATGACGAACCACATCTCGGGCGGAAGATCGCGGCGTCCCGTGCGGCCCATGCGCTGCAAAAAGGAACTGACGGTAAACGGTGCATCGATCTGGAACGCGCGCTCCAGGCGGCCGATATCAATGCCGAGCTCCAACGTGGAGGTGGTGACGGTCGTCTGTGCCTGCTCCTCGTCGCGCATGAGCTCCTCGGCCGTCTCGCGCAGCGATGCCGAGAGGTTGCCATGATGGATAAGGAAGCGGTCTGGCTCGTGCCGGCTTTCACAGTAGCTGCGCAACATGGAGCACACAGCTTCTGCCTCCTCGCGCGAGTTGGCAAAGACCAGGCACTTGCGGCCGCGCGTATGCTCAAAGATATAGCCCATACCGGGGTCGGCGTTGTCGGGCGCCGTGTCGGTGGGGCTGAGAAGCGCCTGCTCGGTCGCTCGTGGGATGTCGACTTCGCCCTCGGGGGCCGAGGAAGTGCGACGGTCTTTGGGAGCGGCCTTGCCCCGCGCCTGCTCGCGACGTTGACGGCGTTCCTCTTGTGTAAGCTGTCCGCTGTGGCGCATGTCTTGTCCGGATACGGGCAGTGCCGCGGGTGCCGCTGCCTCAATGCGCTCGCACGCAAGCACTTCGGCCTCTTGAGGACCCATGCTCTCGAATCCTCGCTGCTGAGCCTGGGGACCCGAGTTGTAGAAGTGCTCCATGGAGATACGCCACACGCGGCGTGGCTCCTCAAAGCGGGGGATGACGCAGTCGCGTCCCGTACCCTGCGACAGGAAGGCACCCGTGCGTTCCGGGTCCCCGATGGTGGCCGAAAGGCCGATGCGCCGGGGCCGCACGCCCGCCATGCGCGAGAGTCGCTCGATAAGGCAGAGCGTCTGCCCGCCGCGGTCACCGCGCATGAGCGAGTGGACCTCGTCGATGACCACATAGCGCAGGTCGCAGAACATACGCGGAATCGCCATGTGCTTGTGGATCAGGAGTGCCTCGAGTGATTCGGGCGTAATCTGTAGGATACCGCTCGGCTTTTTGATGAGCTTTGCCTTGTGCGACTGCGAGACATCGCCGTGCCAGTGCCAGACGGGGATATCGGCCTCTTCGCACAGATCGTTGAGGCGAACGAACTGGTCATTGATGAGTGCTTTGAGGGGGCCAATGTAGAGGGCACCAACGCTTGCGGGCGGGTTCTCCCAAAACTCGGTCAGGATGGGAAAGAAGGCCGCCTCAGTTTTGCCAGATGCCGTGGATGCCGTCAGGAGCACATTGTCTTGCGTGTTGAAGATGGCATCTGCCGCCGCAACCTGGATGGAGCGCAGACTCTCCCAATCGTGGGAGTAAATGAAATCCTGGATAAACGGGGCATATCGGTCAAAAGCGTTCATGGGACCTCCTCTCATCAACGGGCTGATCAACGCAACGGGCAACGGCTCGATATCTTGCAACATCGGGGTTTGCCATGATAAAACCTGCCAAAATAAACCTGTCCCTTTTTGGCAGGTTAGATGGTGAATTCGGCGAAGTTGCGGTCGTCGTCTGCGGTGCCGGTGTCATCTGTTGCGGCTGCCGGCGCCAGCGCGTCGCCACCAACGCTTTGCAGCAGCTCGGCTACGTTGGCGTCGGGGTTCTGACACAGGATATCGAGCAGCTCGATAAAGTCGCGGATGACCTCGCGGGGCGTCAGATGCGTGTCGGCCCCCACGCGGCCAAACTCAATTTTGAGGAAGTCCACCAAGTCGTTCTCGGTAAGCGTGGGCGTCCAGCCAAAGTAGCCGGCATGAATCTGCATGAGCTTTTCGATGAGCACCAGCAGCTCCTCGTAGGTGAGCGGCTGCAGGCGGATGATGGGCGCGAGCATATCTTTGAGATCATCGCGCGCAAAACGGCCCTGAGCGAGACGGCTCCGAAGGGCCTCGTAGGAAAAGACGCCGCGGCGGCGGTCCTCGATAGAGGTCGGCGTGCCGCCCATGATCACGCCCAGGTACTGCGCTTTGCCTTGGAGCGTGTCGTTGTACATGGTCAGGATCTTCTCGTAGTTATATTGGCGTGTAATCGCGTTGGGAATCTTGTATAGATTCACGAGCTCGTCGATGAGCACCAGCATGCCCTTGTAGCCGCTGCAGACCAAAAAACGTGCGATGAGCTTGACGTAGTCGTACCAGTCGTCGTCGCTGATGATGGTCGAGGAGCCCAACTCGGCGCGTGCCTCACTCTTGGTGCGGTACTCGCCGCGAATCCATTTGGTCACGCGACTCATAGCTTCTTCGTCACCCTCCGAGACGGCTGCGCGATAACGGCGGAGCATACGGGCGAAGTCGAAGCCGTGGACCATTTCCTCGAGCGGGGCCAGTTGGGCATTAACGGCAGACTCGTCGGCGTCGGCACACGAGGCGACCCAGCGGTCCAGGATAAGGTTGAGCGCGCCGCCCTCGGGGCGCGTCTTGGTCGATATGTTGCGGATGAGCTCGCGATAGGTGGCGAGGCCCTGGCCCTGGCCACCCTGTAGGCGGCGCTCAGGGGAAAGGTCGGCATCGGCGACCACAAAACCTTCGCCCATGGCGTGTGTGCGGATGGTCTGGAGCAAAAAGCTCTTGCCGGCGCCGTAACGACCGACCAGAAAGCGGAAGCTCGCGCCACCGTCGGCGATGAGACTCAAATCGGTGAGCAGGGCGCGAATCTCGACCTCGCGTCCCACGGTGATATAGGGAAGGCCAATGCGCGGGACCACGCCGCCCTTGAGCGAGTTGAGAATGACGGCGGCGACGCGCTTGGGCACACGGGGTGCTGCGGA
>USFU01000149.1 GCA_900554135.1 uncultured Collinsella sp.
ACGTAATGGAGTGACCATGTCCCACAATACCCTGCCGACCGTCGCTGAGCTTTCGGGCGAGATGCGCGAGCGTCTTGCCAAGGTTAAGTACGTCTTTACCGACCTGGACGCCACCATGCTCGCGCCCGGCTCGTGCGTGCTGCGCGACAACGACGGCAACCCTTCGACCAAGCTCGTCGAGGCTGTCGTGGCACTTGCCCGCGCCGGCATCCAGGTGGTCCCCACCTCGGGCCGCAACCGCACCATGATCCACGAGGACGCGCGCGTGCTCGGCCTCAACTCCTACATCGGCGAGATGGGTGGCCTGGTCATGTACGACCTCAAGGCCAACGATTGGGAGTATCTGACCGGCGATATGCCCTACGACCCCGCCTGCGGCCTCACGCCGCATCAGGTGATCGAGCAGACCGGCGTGTGCGAGAAGATTCTCGCCCGCTGGCCGCATAAGATCGAGTACCACAACGACATGTCGACTGGCTACAAGTACCGCGAGGTCACCGTCGGCATGCGCGGCGATGTGCCCGACGACGAGGTCCAGGCCATCCTGGACGAGGCCGGCTGCGGCCTGGTCTGGGCCTGTAACGGTCACCTGACGCATCTGTCCAAGCCGACGACGCTCGAGCTCGAACGCGTCGAGGATGGCCGCGCGTTTAACATCAATCCCGCCGGCCTCAACAAGGGCGTTGCCATCGCACGTTTCTGTGAGCACCTGGGTATCGAGCGCGAGGAGACGCTGGCGCTCGGCGATTCCGAGTCCGACTTTTACATGGCTGACCACGTGGGCACGTTCTGCCTGGTCGAGAACGGTTTGACCAGCGCCGGCGCGCCTGAGTTCCTGGATACCTGCGATAATGCCTACGTCACGCGAGGCAAGATTGTCGACGGCTGGGCGGCAACGGCAGAGCTGCTCGTCGCGGCTCGTTCGTAGCGCGGCCCTATCGTTCTGAGCCATATCTTTTCGAGAGAGAATCTGGTGAGGTAATGTCCGATATCGAGAATCTGGCTGGCGACACACGCCCCATTGGCGTATTCGACTCGGGACTGGGCGGTCTGACGGTTGCGCGCGCGATTGCGACGGCGTTGCCGCACGAGTCCGTCTACTACTTTGGCGACACCAAGCGCTGCCCTTACGGCACCCGCACCGAGGACGAGGTGCGCTCGTTTGCACTGCAGGCGGGCCGTTGGCTGTCGAAGCATGACGTCAAGATCATGGTCATCGCCTGCAATACGGCGACCGCTGCGGCCTTGCGTTTGGCCCAGCAGGTGCTTGACGTCCCCGTCATCGGCGTGATCGCACCTGGCGCACGCGCGGCAATTAACAGCACCCGCACGCGCCGGGTGGGCGTGCTCGCCACCAACCTCACCATTCGCTCAGGCGCTTACACGCGTGCCATTCAGGACCTGGATGCCGGCGTCGACGTATACGGCTGCCCTGCCTCGAGCTTTGTAGAGGTCGTTGAGCACGAGCTCGCCTCGGGCGCGCATCTGCAAGAGCAGTGGCTCGAGAACGAGGACATCTTTGATACGCCTGCCGTACGCGCGCTGGTCGGCGCCACGGTTGAACCGCTGCGCGACCACGGCATCGATACCGTGGTACTCGGCTGCACGCATTTTCCGCTGCTCGTGGGGCCTATTCGCCATGCGCTGGGTCCCGGAGTGCGCGTGGTGAGCTCCGCCGAGGAGACCACGCGCGAGCTGACCGATATTCTCACGCGCCGCGAGCAGCTGGCGGGCGACGCAGCCGAGCCGCAGCATCGTTTTGCAACGACGGCCGATAACATTGCCGAGTTTGCGGTGGCGGGCAGCTTTATCTTTGGCCAGCCGCTCAAGAGCATTGAGCATATCGATATCGACGAACTGAAATAGATATAAGGTCACCGACCAAAGGCTCACTTTCACCTTTTGCCGAAAGGATTTTTCTATGGAGTATATGCAGGTCAATCGCGCCAACGGCCGCGCCGCCGATGAGCTGCGCCCCATCAAGCTTACCCGCGGCGTCATGAAGCACGCCCACGGTTCGTGCCTGGCCGAGTTTGGCGATACGCGCGTGCTGTGCGCTGCCACCATCGAGGAGGGCGTGCCGGGCTGGCGCAAGGGCGCCAAGGCCGGTTGGGTAACGGCGGAGTACGCCATGCTGCCGGCATCGACCGGCAAGCGCTGCAAGCGCGAGCACGCCAACCGCAAGGGTCGCTCCATGGAGATTGAGCGTTTGATCGGCCGTAGCCTGCGCACCGTCGTCAACATGAAGGCGCTCGGCGAGTACACCGTCACCGTCGACTGCGATGTGATTCAGGCAGACGGCGGTACGCGAACGGCGAGCATTACCGGCGCTTGGGTGGCGTTGCACGACGCCCTTGCCATGTGGGTCGAGGCGGGTAAGCTCGAGCGCATCCCGCTCACGGGCCAGGTTGCTGCGATTTCCATGGGTGTTGTCGACGGCAACACCCTGCTCGACCTGGATTATTCCGAGGACAGCCACGCCGAGGTCGACATGAATCTCGTCGCTACCGACACCGGCGAGATGATCGAGCTCCAGGGCACTGGCGAGCAAGCGCCCTTCGACCGCAAGCGCCTCAATGCCTTGCTCGATTTGGGCGACAAGGGCATTGCCGAGCTCATCGAGCTCCAGCGCCAAGCCCTCGCCTAACCTATCAAAAAGGATGGTTATAACCTGCCAAAAAGGGACAGGTTTATTTTTGCAGGTTTTATCTGCGGAAACGCCGATAGATAAGGTTGATGCCACATGAAAGGGGAGACGCCGAAGGGCCAGTCCCTTTTACGTGACTTTGCTATACGGACAAGGAGACCACTCATGGCACTTGAGAAGATCGACATCGACACCCTCGACCCGGCGGCGACCATCGTCGTGGCAACGGGCAATGCCCATAAGCTCACCGAGATCGAGGCCATTTTGGGCAAGGTTATGCCCGAGGTTCGCTTTGTGGCGCTCGGCCAGCTGGGCGATTTTGAGGACCCCGAGGAAAACGGCACGACGTTTTTGGAGAACGCCATCATCAAGGCGCAGGCTGCCGTCGAAGAGACGGGGCTCATGGCCATTGCCGACGATTCGGGCCTGGTCGTTGACGCGCTGGATGGTGAGCCCGGTGTGTATAGCGCGCGCTACGCGGGCGTTCACGGCGACGATGCCGCCAACAATGCCAAACTGCTCGTGAATCTGGAGGGCGTGGCCGACGAGGACCGCACTGCGCGCTTTATGAGCGTCGTCGCGCTCATCGACACGGACGGTTTGGTCACCTATGGTGAGGGCGCCTGCGAGGGCGTTATCGCACACGAGGGTCGCGGCGATCACGGCTTTGGCTACGACCCGCTGTTCCTGCCGGTCGACACGCCGGGCAAGACCATGGCCGAGCTGACGGCGGACGAGAAGAACGCCAACAGCCATCGATTCCATGCGCTCGAGCACCTATCCGCCAAACTGACGGGCGAGGAGTAGGCCGTGCGTGCGGTGGTGCAGCGCGTGCTCAACGCCGGCGTGACGGTCGACGGCGAGTGCGTGGGCAAAATTGGGCGCGGCTATCTGGTACTGCTGGGCGTGGGTCACGGCGACACGCGCGCTGAGGCCGATAAGCTGTGGGGCAAGCTCCGGGGCTTGCGCATTAACGAGGACGAGAACGGCAAGACCAACCTGGCACTTGCCGATGTCGACGGCGAGGTTCTCGTGGTGTCGCAGTTCACGCTGTTCGCCGATTGCCGTCACGGCCGCCGTCCATCGTTTACGGATGCCGGCGCCCCCGATGTCGCCAACGAGCTCTACGACTACTTCCTGACGCTCGTTCGCCAAGATGTCGAACACGTGGCGCACGGCATCTTTGGCGCCGATATGAAGGTCGACCTGGTCAACGACGGCCCATTCACCATCGTCCTCGATACCGACAATCTGTAAGCAGCTAATTTGGGACGGGGCTTTTTTAGCTACTTGCGCGGGGTTGTAGCAGGGTGCTATAGTATTAGAGTTTTGTCTATCTTAGGGGTATTATCCCCTTTTTGAATTGCACCTTCTGGAGGCCCTGTTCATGGAAGAGATGGAAGTCAATCACGTCGACGACATCCACGAGAAGCTGACCGATATGGTGGGCGATCGCGTTAAGGTGAAGGCCAACATGGGCCGCACCCGCGTCGTCGAGCGCATGGGCACCATCAAGAGCGTCCATCCGGCAGTCTTTATCGTCGAGGTCGACGAGCGCCGCGGCCGCAAGTCGCGTCAGTCCTACCAGTATATTGATGTTCTCACCGGCCAGGTCGAGCTGTTCGACCCCGAGAGCGGCGAGCACAT